>NZ_VRMC01000013.1:0-85144 GCF_008369905.1 Pseudonocardia sp. EV170527-09 | reverse complement strand
ATGTGGGAGAGCCGGTTGATCCGACAGCGCACCAGGACCGCGTGCACGGTCGAGGCGGCCATGCCCAGGCGCCCGGCGATCTGGACCGGGCCCAGCCGATGACGCCAGCGCAGCCGCACGATCCGCCGCACCAGACCGACACGGGTCTTCGTCGGTGAGGACCTCGGCCGTGAGCTGCGGTCGGCCATCCCCGCCGGCCCCTCGGCCCGGTAGCGGTCGGACCACTTCTTGGCGGTCCGCGCGGAGACCATGAACATTGTCGCGGCCGCGGTGTGGGTCCAGCCGTGCTCGACGACGAGTTGAGCGAGCCGCAGCCGGGCGCGCGGGGTCAGAGCGGCGTTAGCGTGGGACACGAAGGCCTCCGGTGGGTGAAGCGGTTCCTAGACAGCTCCACTTCACAACCGGAGGCCTTCGTCTGTCAGCCAGACTCACCGCCCCCGGACGGGACAACCTCCCTGGACATCACATCTAGTCCTCTGGTCGCTCGGTCCGGCCCGGGCGACGGCGTCGGCCTGGGCGAGCCGTGATCACGGCGTCGCGCGGAGATCCGTCCGACGCGTGCACTCCGGCGCGCGCGTCCTGCGGATCACCGCGCGTCCTGGGGATCACATCGTCCGGGAGACGGACGAGGACGGCGGCCGGGGGACTGTGCGAAAACCCCGGCCGCCGTCGTGCCGGTCGCGTCACCCTTCCCCTGGGACGCGGCCGGCGGGGCAGATCATCCCACGTGCTGTCCGGGGCGTGCCTCGGGAGGCAGGACACCCCAGTCGATCAGCTGGTCGGTCAGCTCGCCGGGGGACATGTCGTAGATGATCGCGAGCGACCGCAGGTCCTCGGCGCGGATCGAGAGCACCTTGCCGTTGTAGTCGCCGCGCTGGCTCTGGATGGCCGCGGCGTAGCGGGCCAGCGGGCCCACCTTGTCCGCGGGCAGCTGCTGCAGCCGCTCCAGGTTGATCACGATCTTCGTGGCGGGCTCGCTGCCGGACGGGATGCGGCCCTCGGGGAGCAGCTCGGCCACCGGGACGCCGTAGAAGTCGGCCAGCTCGGCCAGCTTCTGCACGGTGACCGCACGGTCCCCGCGCTCGTAGGAGCCCACGACGACCGCCTTCCAGCGTCCGCCCGACTTCTGCTCGACGCCGTGCAGGGAGAGCCCCTGTTGCTGCCTGATCGCCCGGAGCTTGCCCCCGAGCGCCTTGGCGTAGTCGCCCATCGATCTCCTCGTTCCTGACGGTCCGTACCGGTGAGGACGGACCGGCGGTCACCGGCGGTGCACCGGTGGCGTGGTTGCGCCTGCCGCGTCATCGCCCCTGTGGGTGGTCCCGTTCGGGGCGGCAGCTCCGGCGGGGGGCCGGCCTCCCGGCCGTCCCGTGCGTCGCGGCGCTGCTGCACGCGTGCTGATTGATGCTGATTGATTGCTGATTGATACGGAGAGTAATCCTCCGGGTCCGGTCCGGCGCGGTCAAGTTCGACCCCCTGCTCGGGGGGTTGACGAGCGGTTTCCCACACGAACGGGGCAGTCCGCGTCCCTCGACAGCGGTAGCGCAGGGTGCGGGGACCCGACTCCGCCACCCGCCCCTGTGGGTGCGCCTGGGCGGAATCGGGTATCGCAAGTCCCGCCCGGACCAACCGTCGACCATCGCTCATCGTGACAGGACCGTGACCTCGAACGAGTGATGCCGCTGTGGCGCGGCTCGCGGTGTGACGCGCTGCGGCCGTCCCGCGCGGCACCTGCCGGGTTGATAGGTTGACGCACAGCTCTTGCACGACCGTCCTTTAAGACCCGTCCGGTGAGGCGGGGAAGGAGACCACCTCGTGGCGCAGAACCGCCGCGGGGACGCCGACGCGCAGCAGCCCGCACGGGAACTGCTGTCCGCCGCCGACGTCACCCGCACCGTCGCGCGCATCGCGCACCAGATCATCGAGAAGACCGCGTTCAGCGCCGAGGACCCCGACGGGCTCGTGCTGATGGGCGTCCCCACCCGCGGCGTGCACCTGGCCCACCGGCTCGCCGCCGCGATCACCGACTTCGCCGGCGCCGCACCGGCGGTCGGTTCGGTCGACGCCACCCTCTACCGCGACGACCTGCGCCGCGGCCCGGCCCGCGCGCTGGAGTCCACCGCGGTGCCCGAGGGCGGTGTCGACGACCGGCTCGTCGTACTCGTCGACGACGTCCTCATGTCCGGGCGCACCACCCGCGCCGCGCTCGACGCCCTGCGCGACGAGGGCCGCCCGCGCGCGGTGCAGCTCGCCGTGCTGATCGACCGCGGCCACCGGGAGCTCCCGATCCGCGCCGACTACGTCGGCAAGAACGTCCCGACGTCGCGCTCGGAGCAGATCCTGGTCTCGCTGATCGAGATCGACGGCGGCGACGGCGTCTGGATCACCCAGGGAGAGGGGGACAGATGAGGCACCTGCTCTCGGTCGCCGACCTCGACGCCGCCGAGGCCACCGCGCTGCTCGACACCTCCGACCGGCTGCGTCAGGCGCTGCTCGGCCGTGAGGTGCGCAAGCTGCCGACGCTGCGCGGCCGCACGGTCATCACGATGTTCTACGAGAACTCCACCCGCACCCGGGTGTCGTTCGAGATCGCCGGCAAGTGGATGAGCGCCGACACCGTGAACGTGTCGGCGTCGGGCTCGTCGGTGTCGAAGGGCGAGTCGCTGCGCGACACCGCGCTGACGTTGTCGTCGATGGGTGCGGACTGCGTGATCGTGCGCCACCCCGCGTCGGGGTCGGCGCACCGGCTGGCGCACTGGGTCGATGCCGATCGGACCGTCACCGGCACGCCCACCGCGATCGTGAACGCCGGCGACGGCACCCACGAGCACCCCACCCAGGCGTTGCTCGACGCCGCGACCCTGCGCGACCGGCTCGGCGGCATCGCCGGGCGTCGGATCGGGATCGTCGGCGACGTCCTGCACTCGCGGGTGGCGCGGTCCAACGTGCTGCTGCTCGCGACGCTCGGCGCCGAGGTCGTGCTCGTCGCGCCGCCGACGCTGCTGCCCACCGGCGTCGAGTCCTGGCCGTGCCGGGTGGCGCACTCCCTCGACGCCGAGCTGCCCGCGCTCGACGCGGTCATGATGTTGCGCGTGCAGTCCGAGCGGATGCACGGCGGTTTCTTCCCCTCCGCGCGCGAGTACGCGGTGCGCTTCGGGCTGTCCGAGGACCGCGCGAAGCTCCTGCCCGACCACGCGGTGGTCCTGCACCCCGGCCCGATGATCCGCGGCATGGAGATCGCGCCCGCGGTCGCCGACGCCCCCAATGCCGCCGTCCTGGCCCAGGTCCGCAACGGCGTGCACGTGCGGATGGCCGTCCTCTACCACCTTCTCGCCGGAGCTCCCGAATGACCGACCTGCTGATCCGCAACACCCGGCCCTACGGCGGGGACCCGGTCGACGTGCTCGTCACCGACGGCGTCGTCGCCACCATCGGCACCGGGCTGGCCACGCCCGAGGGCGCCGAGGTCCTCGACGCCGACGGCGCCGTGCTGCTGCCCGGCTTCGTCGACCTGCACGTGCACCTGCGCGAGCCCGGCGGCGAGGAGTCCGAGACCATCGAGACCGGCAGCCGGGCCGCCGCCCTCGGCGGGTTCACCGCCGTGTTCGCGATGCCGAACACCACCCCGGTCGCCGACTCCGACGTCGTCGTCGAGCACGTGCGCCGGCGCGGCGAGGAGGTCGGGCTGGTCGACGTGCACCCGGTCGGCGCGGTCACCGTCGGCCTCGGCGGCGAGAAGCTCGCCGAGCTCGGCACGATGGCCGCCTCCCGCGCCGCGGTGCGGATGTTCTCCGACGACGGCCGCTGCGTGAACGACCCGCTGATCATGCGCCGGGCGCTGGAGTACGCCTCCGCGCTCGACGTCGTCATCGCCCAGCACGCCGAGGACCACCGCCTGACCGGTGGCGCCCAGGCGCACGAGGGCGCCGTCGCGGCCCGGCTCGGACTCGCCGGATGGCCCGCGACGGCGGAGGAGACGATCGTCGCCCGGGACTGCGCGCTCGCCCGCGAGGCCGGGGCCCGGCTGCACGTCTGCCACATCTCCACCGCCCGCACGATCGACGTGCTGCGCGCGGCCAAGGCCCAGGGCGTGCGGGTGTCGGCCGAGGTCACCCCGCACCACCTGCTGCTCACCGACTCCCGGCTGACCGGCTACGACCCGGTGAACAAGGTCAACCCGCCGCTGCGCACCGCCGACGACACCCGCGCGATGCGCGAGGCGCTGGCCGAGGGCGTGATCGACGTCGTGGCGACCGACCACGCCCCGCACGCCGCGCAGTACAAGGACACCGAGTGGCAGGCGGCGAAGCCGGGCATGCTCGGCCTGCAGACCGCGCTGTCGGTGCTGGTCGAGACGATGGTGGAGCCGGGCCTGCTGGACTGGCACGGCGTCGCGCGGGTGCTCTCGGAGCGCCCCGCGGAGATCGGGAACCTGCCCGACCAGGGCCGTCCGATCGCGGAGGGGGAGCCGGCGACGTTCGCGCTGGTCGACCCGGACGGGGTCTGGACGGTCCGTGGTGCGGAGCTGGCGAGCAAGGCGGCGAACACGCCGTACGAGGGAATGCGGCTGCCCGGAACGGTGGTCGCGACGGTGCTGCGGGGACGCATCACCGCGCAGGACGGGAAGGTTGTGCAGTGACCGCGCTTTTGGTTCTCGAGGACGGGCGGATCTTCCGCGGTGAGGCCTACGGCGCCACCGGGCAGACCCTGGGTGAGGCCGTGTTCACCACGGCCATGACCGGCTACCAGGAGACCCTCACCGACCCGTCGTACCACCGACAGATCGTGCTGCAGACCGCACCGCAGATCGGCAACACCGGCTGGAACGACGAGGACGACGAGTCCTCCGGCATCCAGGTCGCCGGCTACGTCGTGCGCGACCCCGCCCGGCGGCCGTCGAACTGGCGGGCCACCGGGACCCTGGAGGACGCGCTGCGCACCCAGGGGGTCGTCGGCGTCGCCGGGATCGACACCCGCGCCGCGGTGCGCCACCTGCGTGAGCGCGGCGCCATGCGGGCCGGGATCTTCTCCGGCGACGCGATCGCCCCGGACGACGAGCTCGTCGAGCGGGTGCGGCAGTCCCCGCCGATGGAGGGCGCTGACCTCTACGGCGCCGTGACCACCGCCGAGACCTACGTGGTGCCCGCGGTGGGGGAGCGGCGCTTCGTCGTCGCCGCCCTCGACGTCGGCATCAAGTTCAACACCCCGCGGATGATGGCCGCCCGCGGCATCGAGGTGCACGTGCTGCCCGCCTCGAGCACCATCGAGACGGTCGAGTCGCTGCGCCCGGACGGCTTCTTCCTGGCCAACGGCCCCGGTGACCCGGCCACCGCCGACGGTCCGGTCGCGCTGGCCCGGCAGGTGCTGGAGCGCCGGATCCCGCTGTTCGGCATCTGCTTCGGCAACCAGATCCTGGGTCGCGCGCTGGGCCGCGAGACCTACAAGCTCCGCTACGGCCACCGCGGCGTGAACATCCCGGTCGTCGAGCACGCCACCGGGCGGATCGCGATCACCTCGCAGAACCACGGGTTCGCGGTCGCCGGGTCGCCGGGGGAGGAGTTCGACACCCCCTACGGCCGGGCGCAGATCAGCCACTACTGCCCCAACGACGACACCGTCGAGGGCATGACCGGGCTGGACTTCCCCGCCTTCTCCGTGCAGTACCACCCCGAGGCCGCCGCGGGCCCGCACGACGCCGCGGACCTGTTCGACCGGTTCGTCGCGCTCATGACCGAGCACCCGGTCGGGTACGCAGGCGTCGCCGGGCAGCGGCCCGAGGGGACCGCGCCCGCGCCGTACCCGCAGCCCGAGTCCGACCTCGTGTCCGAGCCGGAGCCGGAGCCCGCGCCTGCGCCGGGGATGACCGCCCAGCCCGACCCGGCCACGCCGCCGTCGGCGACCGCGGCCCCGTCGGTCGACCTGCGGCCCACCCCGCCCGCTCCGTCACCGGGCCCGGCCCCGGCCCCGGGCGGGTTCGAGCCGGGCGGCCCGGAGGCCCCGCACGCCGGGACCCGGCCCGGCCCGGCGGCCGTCGAGCACCCTGCCGACGAGCACACCACCCGGCTGCCCGTCACCCCGCCGGCCGGGACCCCGGCCACCGGCCGCGACGAGGTCGAGCCGCCCACCAGCCGGATGCCCGCCCTCGGCCGTCCCGCCACCCCGGACCCGCTGACGGCGCCGTTCTCCGACATCGAGGACGCGCTGCGCCGCGACGGCGGCACACCCGCCCACCCGGCAGCCACCGCGGACCCGGACGCGACGGACGTCCCGGCCGACCCGGCACCGGGCGCCGACCCGGTGTCCGGCCGCGCCCGGCCCGTCGACGACCGCCCGTGGCCGCCGCCCCACGCAGCCCCATCCACCCCGCAGCACCCGGACCGGCACGACCAGGCCCGGCAGGAGGACCACTGATGCCCCGCCGCGACGACATCGACCACGTCATGGTGATCGGCTCCGGGCCGATCGTGATCGGTCAGGCCTGCGAGTTCGACTACTCCGGCACCCAGGCGTGCCGGGTGCTGCAGGCCGAGGGCATCCGGGTCTCGCTGGTCAACTCCAACCCGGCGACGATCATGACCGACCCGGAGTTCGCCGACGCCACCTACGTCGAGCCGATCACCCCGGAGTTCGTCGAGAAGGTCATCGTCGCCGAGCGCGACAACGGCACCCCGGTCACCGCGATGCTCGCGACCCTGGGCGGACAGACCGCGCTCAACACCGCGATCGCGCTGCACGAGAACGGCGCCCTGGAGCGGCACGGCGTCGAGCTGATCGGCGCCGACGTCGACGCCATCGAGCGCGGCGAGGACCGGCTCAAGTTCAAGGACATCGTCATCGGGGTCGGCGGCGACGTCCCCCGCTCGCGGGTCTGCCACTCGATGGAGGAGGTGCGCTCCGCCGCCGACGAGCTGGGCCTGCCCGTGGTCATCCGGCCGTCGTTCACCATGGGCGGTCTCGGCTCGGGCATGGCGCACTCGGCGCAGGACCTGGAGCGCCTCGCCGGCGCCGGGCTCGACGCCTCCCCGGTCACCGAGGTCCTCATCGAGGAGTCGGTGCTCGGCTGGAAGGAGTACGAGCTCGAGCTCATGCGCGACCACCACGACAACGTGGTCGTCATCTGCTCGATCGAGAACATCGACCCGATGGGCGTGCACACCGGTGACTCGATCACCGTCGCCCCGGCGATGACGCTGACCGACCGCGAGTACCAGCACATGCGTGACGTCGGCATCGCCGTGCTGCGGGCCGTCGGCGTCGACACCGGTGGCTGCAACATCCAGTTCGCGATCCACCCCGAGACCGGGCGCCTGGTCGTGATCGAGATGAACCCGCGCGTCTCGCGGTCCTCCGCGCTGGCGTCGAAGGCCACCGGCTTCCCGATCGCCAAGATCGCCGCGAAGCTCGCCGTCGGCTACACCCTCGACGAGATCCGCAACGACATCACCGGCGAGACCATCGCCGCGTTCGAGCCGTCGCTGGACTACGTCGCGGTCAAGATCCCGCGGTTCGCCTTCGAGAAGTTCCCCGGCGCCGACCCCGAGCTGACCACGACCATGAAGTCGGTCGGCGAGGCGATGGCGCTGGGCCGCTCGTTCCCCGAGGCGCTGGGGAAGGCACTGCGCTCGATGGAGCGGGACCGGGCCGGGTTCTGGACCGCCCCCGACCCCGAGGGCGAGCCGGAGTACACCGTCCCGGTCGACGGCCGCATCTACGAGGTCGAGCGCGCCCTGCGCAGCGGACAGTCGGTCGACGACGTCGCCAAGGCCTCCGGCATCGACCCCTGGTTCGTCGACCAGATCGCGCTGCTGGGAGAGATCCGCGCCGAGCTCGAGGCCGCACCCGTCCTCGACGCCGACCTGCTGCGCCGGGCCAAGCGCCACGGCCTGTCCGACCGCCAGCTCGCCGCGGTGCGCCCCGAGTTCGCCGGCGAGGACGGCGTGCGCACCCTGCGCCACCGCCTCGGCATCCGGCCGGTCTACAAGACCGTCGACACCTGCGCCGCCGAGTTCGCGGCGAAGACGCCCTACCACTACTCGGCCTACGAGACCGACCCCGCGGCCGAGTCGGAGATCGCCCCGCAGACCGAGAAGCCGAAGGTGCTGATCCTCGGCTCCGGCCCGAACCGCATCGGGCAGGGCATCGAGTTCGACTACTCCTGCGTGCACGCGGTCATGGCGCTGCGCGCCGCCGGGTTCGAGACCGTCATGGTCAACTGCAACCCGGAGACGGTGTCCACCGACTACGACACCGCCGACCGCCTCTACTTCGAGCCGCTGACCTTCGAGGACGTCCTGGAGGTCGTGCACGCCGAGCAGGCCTCCGGCACCGTCGCCGGGGTCATCGTGCAGCTCGGCGGGCAGACCCCGCTGGGGCTCGCCCAGCGCCTCACCGACGCCGGGGTGCCGGTCGTCGGGACCTCCGCGGCCGCGATCGACCTGGCCGAGGACCGCGGCGCGTTCGGCGAGGTCCTGCACAAGGCCGGCCTGCCCGCCCCGGAGTTCGGCATGGCCACCTCCTTCGAGCAGGCCAGGGGGATCGCCTCGCGGATCGGCTACCCGGTGCTCGTGCGGCCGTCCTACGTGCTCGGTGGACGCGGCATGGAGATCGTCTACGACGAGGCGACCCTGGCCGGCTACATCGCCCGCGCCACCACCATCTCCCCGGACCGCCCGGTACTGGTCGACAAGTTCCTCGACGACGCCATCGAGATCGACGTCGACGCCCTGTGCGACGGCGAGGAGATCTACCTCGGCGGGGTCATGGAGCACATCGAGGAGGCCGGGGTCCACTCCGGTGACTCCTCCTGCACGCTGCCGCCGATCACGCTGGGCTCCTCGGTCCTGGCGAAGGTCCGCGAGGCCACCGCCGCCATCGCGCACGGCGTCGGCGTGCGCGGGCTGCTCAACGTCCAGTACGCCCTGCACGGCGACGTGCTCTACGTGCTGGAGGCCAACCCGCGGGCGTCGCGGACGGTGCCGTTCGTGTCCAAGGCGACCTCGGTGCCGCTGGCCAAGGCCGCCGCCCGGATCATGCTCGGTGCCACCATCGCCGAGCTGCGCGCCGAGGGCCTGCTCCCGGCCACCGGCGACGGCGGAGCGCTGCCCGCCGACTCCCCGGTCGCGGTCAAGGAGGCGGTGCTGCCGTTCAACCGGTTCCGCAACACCGCGGGCCAGGGCGTCGACCCGCTGCTCGGCCCGGAGATGAAGTCGACCGGCGAGGTCGTGGGCTTCGACTCCGCCTTCGGTCCGGCCTTCGCCAAGTCCCAGGCCGCCGCCTACGGCTCGCTGCCCACCTCGGGCACGGTGTTCGTGTCCATCGCCGACCGCGACAAGCGGGCGATGGTCTTCCCGATCCGCCGCCTGGCCGACATGGGCTTCCAGGTCCTGGCCACCGAGGGCACCGCGGAGATGCTGCGCCGCAACGGGATCGACGTCACCGTGGTGCGCAAGCACAGCGAGGGATCCGGCCCGGACACCCCCACGATCGTCGACACCATCCTCGCCGGTGACGTCGACCTGATCGTCAACACCCCGGTCGGGAACCCCGGCCCGCGGGTGGACGGCTACGAGATCCGCGCCGCCGCGGTGTCCCGCGGTGTCCCGTGCATCACCACGGTGCAGGGGACCGCGGCCGCGGTGCAGGGCATCGAGGCGCTCGCCTCGGGCGGGCTCGGTGTGCGGTCGCTGCAGCAGGCGCACGCGGCGCTGAAGGCCAAGGCGTGAGCGTCGCCGCCCGGCTCGGCGAGGCCGTCGCCGCCCACGGGCCGCTGTGCGTCGGGATCGACCCGCACCCGGCCCTGCTGGCGGCCTGGGACCTCACCGACGACGCCGACGGTCTCGCCGCGTTCGCCGACCGCTGCCACACCGCGTTCGCCGGGGCGGTGTCGGTGGTGAAGCCGCAGTCGGCGTTCTTCGAGCGGCACGGCTCGGCGGGCGTCGCGGTGCTGGAGCGGCTGCTCGCCGGGTACGCGGGCACGGGCACCCTGACCCTGCTCGACGCCAAGCGCGGCGACATCGGCTCCACCATGGACGGCTACGCCGACGCCTACCTGCGCGTCGGCGCGCCGCTCGGGGCGGACGCGCTCACGTTGTCGCCCTACCTGGGGTTCGGGTCGCTGGAACCGGCCCTGACCGCGGCCGACGAGGCCGGGCGCGGGGTGTTCGTGCTGGCCCGGACGTCCAACCCGGACGGTGCCGCGGTGCAGTGCGCCACGACGCCGGGCGGTGTGTCCGTCGCCCAGCAGATGGTCGACGAGGCCGCCGCGCGCAACGCCGGCGCACGGCCCAGCGGGGCAGTGGGGGTCGTCGTCGGCGGCACCCACGACCACGGCCTGGACCTGAGCGCGCTGAACGGTCCGGTGCTGGTGCCCGGGCTCGGCGCCCAGGGCGCGAGTCCGGCCGACGTGGTGGCGCGGTTCGCGGGCACCACGGGCCCGGTGCTGCCGGTGTCGGCCCGCGGGGTGCTCCGGGCGGGTCCCGACCCGTCCGCGCTGCGTGACGCCGCGCACGCCCTGAGCGAGGAGCTGGCCTCGGCGACCGCCGGGACGCACTGAACCGGACCGGCCGACGTCGGTGTGCGGGGGACCGGTGCCCCGTCCGGCACCGGTCCGCTCACCGACGGCGACCGTGGCCGTCGGCGACGCCGGACGCGCCGGGAGGGCGTCCGGCGGTCCGTCGTGCCGGTCGGGAGCCCCCCGGCGCACCGGGACGTCGATCGGGCGCGCCCGACCGGGTCGGCGGGGTACTCGTCCGGCGCGGTCCACTGCGCCGACCCGCCGTCCGGCGGAGCCGGGTGGCAGTGGTGTGGCGGGACCGCCGGCGTGCCGTTGATCACCTCCGCACGGCCGAAACCGGAGGTGGGACCCCCATTGACGCTTCCGTGGAGGTCGTGGGTACGTTCGATCGCACCAGCCGGGACGTCCCCCGGACGGGTAGGTGCGACCCGCCACCCGATCGCTGACGCGACACCCCGGCGCGAGCCGGGATCACGGCGGCGAGAACGACGAGAACGACACAGGAAAGTACGGAGGAACCAACCGTGGCCCTTCCCCAGCTGACCGAGGAACAGCGCGCCGCCGCGCTGGAGAAGGCTGCGGCCGCGCGCCGGGCCCGGGCCGAGCTGAAGGACCGCCTCAAGCGCGGCGGCACCACCCTCGAGGAGGTGCTGAAGAAGGCCGAGACCGACGAGGTGCTCGGCAAGATGAAGGTCTCGGCGCTGCTCGAGGCGCTGCCGAACGTGGGCAAGGTCCGTGCCCAGCAGATCATGGAGGAGCTGGAGATCGCGACCAGCCGCCGCCTGCGTGGCCTGGGCGACCGTCAGCGCAAGGCGCTGCTCGAGCGCTACCCGAGCTGATCCGGGCGTCCCGTGACCGACACCTCCTCCGTCATGTCCTCCGGCCGGACCGGCCCCGCCCGCGGGCGGCTGCTCGTGCTGGCCGGGCCGTCCGGGGTGGGCAAGAGCAGCGTGGTCGCGGGACTGCGCGAGGCGCTGCCGGAGCTGCTGTTCAGCGTGTCCGCCACGACCCGGCCCCCGCGGCCGGGCGAGGTGGACGGCCGTGACTATTACTTCGTGTCCCGCGAGGAGTTCGACGCGCTCATCGAGCGCGGCGAGCTCCTCGAGTGGGCCGAGGTGCACGGCGGGCTGCAGCGCTCCGGCACGCCACGGGTACCCGTCCAGCAGGCCCTCGACCAGGGCCGTCCGGTCCTGGTCGAGGTCGACCTGCAGGGCGCCCGGTCCGTCAAACGGGTCGTGCCCGAGGCCGTCACCGTCTTCGTCGCGCCGCCGTCGATGGAGGAGCTGACCCGTCGGCTCACCGACCGCGGCACCGACACCCCCGAGCAGCGCGAGCGCCGGCTGCGGACCGCCATCGAGGAGATGGACGCCCAGGGGGAGTTCGACGAGGTGGTCGTCAACGACGACCTGCAGGCCGTGATCGGCCGGTTGGTAGCATTGGCGGTCGACCGCGGCGCCGTCTGAGTGCCCCAGGTCCCCCTCGTTCTTCAGGAGTCCACCACGTGAGCACGCCCACCGGCACCTCCACCGCCCCCGAGGGCATCACCTACCCGCCGATCGACGACCTGCTCGGCCAGGTCAGCTCGAAGTACGCGCTGGTCATCTACGCGGCCAAGCGCGCCCGGCAGATCAACGACTACTACTCCCAGCTCGGTGAGGGCCTGCTCGAGTACGTCGGCCCGCTGGTCGAGCCGGGCCCGCGCGAGAAGCCGCTGTCGATCGCGATGCGCGAGATCCAGGCGGGGATGCTCGAGCACACCGAGGGCGAGTAAGACCTCTCGATGGCTCCTCCCGAGGTGCTCCTCGGCGTCTCCGGCGGCATCGCCGCCTACAAGAGCGCCGAGGTGCTGCGCCGTCTGACCGAGTCCGGCCATGCGGTGCGGGTGATCCCCACCGAGTCCGCGCTGCGGTTCGTCGGCGCCGCGACGTTCGAGGCCCTGTCCGGGCGGCCGGTGGCCACCGGGGTGTTCTCCGACGTCCACGAGGTGCCGCACGTGGCCCTGGGCAAGGGTGCGGACCTCGTCGTCGTCGCCCCGGCGACCGCGGACCTCATGGCCCGCCTGGCGCACGGCCGCTCCGACGACCTGCTCACCGCCGCGCTGCTGACCGCCCGTTGCCCGGTGGTGCTGGCGCCCGCGATGCACACCGAGATGTGGGAGCACCCCGCGACGGTCGACAACGTCGCGCTGCTGCGCGCCCGCGGCACCGTCGTGATCGAACCCGCAGCGGGCCGACTGACCGGCGCGGACACCGGCAAGGGCCGGCTGCCCGACCCGGCCGAGATCGTCGATCTGGCCCGGCTGCTGCTGGAGCGCCCGGACGCGCTGCCGCGCGACCTGGAGGGCCGCCACGTGGTGGTCAGCGCCGGCGGGACCCGTGAGAACCTCGATCCGGTCCGGTTCCTCGGCAACCGCTCCTCCGGCCGGCAGGGCTGGGCGCTGGCCCGGGTCGCCGCCCAGCGCGGCGCCCGGGTGACGCTCGTCGCCGGACACACCGCGGACCTCGGTGCCCCGGCCGGGGTGGACGTCGTCGCGGCGGGGACCGCCGTCGCGATGGAGGCCGCCGTCCGCGGCGCCGCCGCCGACGCCGATGCGGTGGTCATGGCCGCCGCCGTCGCGGACTTCCGGCCGGTCGACACGGCTGTCGACAAGATCAAGCGCGGTGACGCCGAGCCGGCGCCGCTGCAGCTGACCCAGAACCCCGACATCCTCGCCGGGCTCGTGGCCGACCCGCCACGGCCGGGTCAGGTGGTGGTCGGGTTCGCCGCCGAGACCGGCGACGCCGACGGCGACGTGCTCCACCACGGCCGCGCCAAGCTCGCCCGCAAGGGCTGCGACCTGCTCGTGGTGAACGCGGTCGGCGACGGCAAGGCCTTCGAGACCGCGGACAACGCCGGCTGGCTGCTCGCCCGCGACGGCGGCGAGGAGGAGCTGCCGTTCGGCTCCAAGGCGCTGCTCGCCTCCCGGATCTGGGACGCGGTCACCCCGCGCCTGCGCTGAGCCCCCGCACATACGACGACGGGCCCGCACCCGGAGAGCCTCCGGTGCGGGCCCGTCGTCGTACGGCCCCGGCTCAGTCCTCGTCGAAGAACGAGCTGCGGGTCGGCGTCGCCTCGCCGGAGGAGGAGTCGGACCCCTCGCCCGACCCCTCGTCCGACGACGGCGTGGCCGACGAGGTCGACCGCGGCGTGGAGGTGGACGGCGTCGCCGAGGAGGTCGATCGGGGGCTCGTGGTCGAGGGCGTCGAGGAGGAGGGCGACGAGGTCGACGGGGTCGACCGCTCGCTGCGGCTCGGGGTCAGCGAGTCCTCCGCGGACCCGGAGCGCTCGGTGCCGGAGGTCGAGACGTACCGGGACATCGCCCAGCCGCCGTACTCGGGGAGCTCGACGAACCCGTCCTGGGTATCCCCGGTCGAGGTGGTCTCCCCGCGCTCGCACACACCGACGATCGGGGCGTCGGTCTCGGGCTCGGAGCGGACGTTGACGCTCTGGGTGCAGGTGCCGGTACCGGCGGCCGACGCGGTGCCGGCAACGATCCCGATGGTGGTGACGCCGGCCACGGCCAGGGCGCCGAGGACGGCAGCGACGCGTCGCGAGTTCGGCTTCATCGTGGAACAACCTCCGTGCCGCCGGGGCCGGGGAGGCCACCGTGCGGATCCGTTCGTGGGCGACCCCGCGGGGCGTGCGAGGTGTTGTCCGGCCCAACGAGCCGCCCCCCGTTCGATTCGTGAGCGGAGGGTCAATCACCCCATCCGGCGACACTGAGTAGCGTCATTACGACGGCGAGTCACGCTCCGTGTGTGAGTTCGTCGCAGGTGGTCCCGTACGGGCGGCCGGTCTGGACTACCCTGCATGTCGAGGGGCGCTCGCGATCATGGTCGTGCGTCCGAGCGAGCGCGACGGGGCCGTCGCGCCGGTGCGGAGAACATTTCCAACGGGATGGAGAAACTGCGCGTGTCAACCACGAGCCGTCGCCTGTTCACCAGTGAGTCGGTCACCGAGGGCCACCCCGACAAGATCTGTGACGCGGTCAGCGACACCATCCTCGACGCGATGCTCGCGCAGGACCCGAGCAGCCGGGTGGCCGTCGAGACCCTGGTGACCACCGGCCAGGTCCACGTCGCCGGCGAGGTCACCACGGGCGCCTACGTCGAGATCCCGCAGCTGGTCCGGGACAAGATCCTCGAGATCGGCTACGACTCCTCCGCCAAGGGCTTCGACGGTGCCTCCTGCGGTGTGAACGTCGCGATCGGCGCGCAGTCGCCCGACATCGCGCAGGGCGTCGACACCGCCTACGAGAAGCGCGTCGAGTCCGCCGAGGACGAGATCGCCAAGCAGGGTGCCGGCGACCAGGGCCTGATGTTCGGCTACGCGTGCGAGGACACCCCCGAGCTCATGCCGCTGCCGATCGCGCTGGCCCACCGCCTGTCGCGCCGGCTGACCGAGGTCCGCAAGAACGGGACGCTGCCCTACCTGCGCCCGGACGGGAAGACCCAGGTCACGATCGAGTACGACGGCGACAAGCCGGTCCGGCTCGACACCGTGGTCCTGTCGTCGCAGCACGCCGCGGACGTCGACCTCGACGGCATGCTGGCCCCCGACATCCTCAAGCACGTCGTCACCCCCGAGGTGGAGGCGCTCGGCTGGGACCCGTCGGAGCCGCGGCTGCTCGTCAACCCGACCGGCCGTTTCGTGCTCGGCGGCCCGATGGGTGACGCCGGCCTCACCGGCCGCAAGATCATCGTCGACACCTACGGCGGCATGGCCCGCCACGGCGGTGGCGCCTTCTCCGGCAAGGACCCGTCGAAGGTCGACCGCTCCGCCGCGTACGCCATGCGGTGGGTCGCCAAGAACGCCGTCGCCGCCGGGCTCGCCGGGCGGATCGAGGTCCAGGTCGCCTACGCGATCGGCAAGGCCGCCCCGGTGGGGCTGTTCGTGGAGACCTTCGGCACGGAGAACGTCGACCCGGCGCGGATCCAGGCCGCCATCGAGGAGGTCTTCGACCTGCGCCCGGCCGCGATCATCCGCGACCTGAAGCTGCTGCGTCCGATCTACGGCCCGACCGCCGCCTACGGCCACTTCGGCCGTACCGACGTCGAGCTGCCGTGGGAGGACACCTCCCGCGCCGAGGCCCTGAAGTCGGTCGCCGGCGCCTGACCGCCCTGCACCTGCCCCGTGGCCGTCGACCGCACCGTGCGGTCGGCGGCCACGGGCGTCTCCGGGGGGCGTCGGTGCCTCGTGGTAGACCCTCGGCGTGAGCTCTCCGCGTCCGGCCCCGGCGACCCGTGCCCGCCGCCCGGGGCGCAACCGGGGGGAGTGGCAGCCCGCCGCGGTCCGTCCGGTCGCGCGGGTGCTGGTCGACGTCGCGCTCCCGCACCTGGACCGGACCTTCGACTACCGCGTCCCGACCCATCTCGACGACGCCGCGGCCCCCGGCGTGCGCGTGCGGGTGCGGTTCGCCGGCCGGATGGTCGACGGCTTCCTGCTGGAGCGCTCCGAGGACACCGCCCACGCCGGGCGGCTCGCCTGGGTCGACAAGGTCGTCTCGCCCGAACCGGTGCTCACCGCGGAGGTGGCGGGCCTGGCCCGCGCCGTCGCCGACCGCTACGCCGGGGTGATGGCCGACGTCCTGCGCCTCGCGGTGCCGGCCCGGCACGCCCGCGTCGAGTCCGAGTCCCCGCGCGAGCGCGACACGACCGACCCCGCCCCGGTGGACCGCGCGGGCTGGGAGGCCTACCCGCGCGGCGGCGCCTTCCTCGACGCGCTGGCGGGCGGACGCGCCGCGCACGCCGTCTGGCAGGCGCTGCCGGGGGAGGAGTGGGCGGCCCGGCTGGCCGAGGCCGCCGTCGCCACCCTGTCGGCCGGGCGTTCGGCGCTGCTCGTCGTGCCCGACCAGCGCGACGTGGCCCGGCTGCACGCGGCGTGCGCCGCGCTGCTCGGCGAGGACGGCGTGGTCGCCCTGACCGCGGAGCTCGGGCCGGCCGAGCGCTACCGGCGCTGGCTGGCGGTGCGGCGGGGGAGCGTGCGGGTCGTCGTCGGCACCCGGTCAGCGGCGTTCGCGCCGCTCGGCGAGCTGGGCCTGCTGGCCGTGTGGGACGACGGCGACGACTCCCACTCCGAGCCGCGCGCTCCCTACCCGCAGGTCCGCGACGTGCTGGTGCTGCGCGCGCACCGCGAGGGCGCCGCGCTGCTGCTCGCCGGGTTCGCCCGCACCGCCGAGGCGCAGGTGCTCGTCGAGACCCGCTGGGCAAGTCCCGTCGCGGCCGACCGCGCCACCGTGCGGGCCCGGATGCCGCGGGTCACCGCGATCGGCGAGACCGACACCCAGCTCGTGCGCGACCCGGCCGCCCGTGCCGCCCGCGTCCCCGGCGTCGCGTTCGAGGCCGCCCGCGCCGCGCTGAGCGCCGGCCGCCCGGTGCTGGTGCAGGTGCCGCGGTCGGGGTACCTGCCGTTCCTGGCGTGCGCGTCCTGCCGCGACGCCGCCCGCTGCCGGCACTGCGCGGGCCCGCTGGGCCTGCCGCGCTCCGGCGCCGGCTCCGAGGGCGCGCTGCCCGCCTGCCGCTGGTGCGGCCGCGCGGAGCCGGCCTTCCGTTGCGGGCACTGCGGGTCGCGGCGGCTGCGGGCCGGGGTCGTCGGTGCCGGGCGCACCGCGGAGGAGCTGGGCCGCGCGTTCCCCGGCGTCACCGTGCGCACCTCCGGCGGCGGCGCCGAGGTCCTCGACACCGTCCCGGCCGGGCCCGCGCTGGTCGTCGCCACCCCGGGGGCGGAGCCCGTCGTCGAGGGCGGCGGCGGAGCGGGGTACGGCGCCGCGTTGCTGCTCGACGGCTGGGCGATGCTCGCCCGGCCCGACCTGCGCGTCGCCGAGGAGACGCTGCGCCGCTGGTTCGCCGCCGCCGCCGGGGTCGTCCCGCACACCGACGGCGGACGGGTGGTGGTCGTCGCCGAGGCGTCCCTGCCGACCGTGCAGGCACTGGTGCGCTGGGACCCGGCCGGGCACGCCGAGGCCGAGCTCGCCGAACGCGCCGAGGTGGGGTTCCCGCCGGCCGTCCGGATGGCGGCGGTGGAGGGGCCGCCCGCCGCCGTCGCCGAGATCTGTGACGCGGTGCTCGGCACCGGGCGCGTCGACCCCTCCCCGCCCGAGGGGGTGGAGCTGCTCGGACCGGTCGAGATCGACCCGCCGGACCGCCCCGGGGCCGGCCACGGCGCCGCCGACGAGGTCCGGGAGCGCGCGCTGCTGCGGGTCCCCCGGCGCGCCGGCCGCGACCTGGCCCGGGCCCTGCACGACGCGCAGGCCCTGCGGACCGCCCGCAAGGCCCCCGAGACCGTGCGGGTCCGGCTCGACCCCGACGAGATCGACTGAGCCGCGCGCACCGGGTCACCGCCGCGACACCGGGCGGGACCGGCGGTGCCGCAGTGGCACAATGGAGCGCTGATCACCGCAGTCGTCCGCCCGAGGGAGAGCCCGTGCCCATCCAGCCCGTCCGGCTGTTCGGCGACCCGGTCCTGCGCACCCGCGCCACCGAGGTCACCGACTTCGACGCGGAGCTGCGCAAGCTCGTCAGCGACCTGACCGACACCATGCACGACGAGGGCGGCGCCGGTCTGGCCGCGCCGCAGATCGGCGTCGGCAAGCGGGTGTTCGTCTACGACTGCGACGGCTTCTCCGGGCACCTGGTCAACCCGACCTGGGAGGCCGTCGGCGACGAGGAGCAGTTCGGCATGGAGGGCTGCCTGTCCATCCCCGGGCTCGGCTGGGACTGCCGGCGCAAGCTGCACGTCGTCGCACGGGGCTGGGACATGCACGGCGAGCCCCAGGTGATCGAGGGTTCCGAGCTGCTGGCGCGGGCGATCCAGCACGAGACCGACCACCTCGACGGCGTGCTGTTCGTCGACCGGCTCGACGCCGAGACCCGCAAGCTGGCGATGCGCGAGATCCGCGAGGCCGCCTGGTTCGGCGAGCCCGAGCCGGTCGTCAAGGCGAGCCCGCACCCCATGTTCGGCAAGGCTCGATGAGGCTGCTGTTCGCCGGCACCCCCGATCCGGCGGTGCCGTCGCTGCGGACGCTGCTGGAACACCCCGGCCACGAGGTCGTCGCGGTGCTGACCCGCCCCGACGCCCCCGCCGGGCGCGGCCGCAGGCTCACCCGCTCCCCGGTCGGCGAGCTCGCCGACGCCGCCGGGATCCCGGTGCTGACGCCCGCGAAGCCCTCGGACCCGGAGTTCCTCGACACGCTCCGCGCGCTCGCCCCGGACTGCGCGCCGGTCGTCGCCTACGGCGCGCTGCTGCCCCGCCCGGTGCTCGACATCCCCGTCCACGGCTGGGTCAACCTGCACTTCTCGCTGCTGCCCGCCTGGCGCGGCGCGGCCCCGGTGCAGGCCGCGATCCGGCACGGCGACGACGTCACCGGCGCCACCACGTTCCGGCTCGAGGAGGGCATGGACACCGGGCCCACCTACGGCCTGGTCACCGAGACCGTCGGTGCGACCGACACCGCGGGAGACCTGCTGGGCCGTCTCGCCGAGTCCGGCGCCCGGCTGCTCGCCGCGACCCTGGACGGCATCGCCGACGGCTCGCTGACCGCCGTCCCGCAGCCCACCGAGGGTGTCTCGCTCGCGCCGAAGGTCACGACCGCCGACGCCCGCGCCGACTTCACCACCCCGGCCGCGGCGCTGGACCGGCTGATCCGCTCGGTCACCCCCGAGCCCGGCGCGTGGTGCGGGTTCCGCGGGGACCGCCTCGGCCTCGGCCCGGTCCGCCCGCTGCGCACCGGTGAGGTCGAGCTCGCGCCCGGGGAGCTGCGGGTCGAACGCCGCCGGGTGCTGGCCGGGACCGCGACCGTCCCGGTCGAGCTGGGCGAGGTGAAGCCGAAGGGCAAGCGGTCCATGCCCGCGCCGGACTGGGCCCGCGGCGCCCGGATCGACGGCGTCGAGTACCTCAGCTGACCGCCGACGCCCACCCCGGTCCGACGCACCGACCTCCCGACACCCACCGACTTCCCGACATCCCGGACGACGGCCGGACCCCGGCCACGGCGGACCACCGCCGAGGAGACCACGTGAGCGAGCAGGACCCCCGACCCGACCGCGACCGGCCCGACCGCCCCGAGCGGCGCTCCGGCGACGACCGGCACCGTGGCGGTGACCGAACGGGCGGTGACCGAACGCGCGGTGACCGCACCGGCGGAGACCGGCCGCGCGGTGACCGCGGCCCGCGCGCCGGGTCCGGCTGGGGCGGCGGCCCGGGCTCCGGATCGGGGTCGGGCGACCGGCGCGGCGGGCCCGGCTCCGGTGGATCCGGGGAGCGTCGTGGTGGGCGCGACTCCGACCGGCCCGATCGGTCCCGCTCCGGCCGGGACGCGGCCCGCCCGCGCGACGGCGGTGACCGGCCGCGCGGTGACCGCCCGCGCGACGACCGCCCCCGCGTCGACCGGCCGCAGGGCGACCGCCCCCGCCCCGACCGGCACCGTGGGGACGACCGCCGCAGCCCCCGGGACGACCGGGGCGCCCCGCGCCGCGACGAGCGGGGTGGCGACCGGGGCCCCCGCCGCGAACGCACCTCCGGCCCCCGCAACTCCGGCCCGTCCCGCGGCCGCGGCGGCCCCACCAGGCCCCCGGCCGTCGACCCGGCCCGGCAGGCGGCCTACGAGCTGCTGACCGCCGTCCGTGAGCGCGACGCCTACGCCAACCTCGCCCTGCCCGGCATCCTGCGCCGCCACCGGCTGCGCGACCGCGACGCCGCACTCGCCACCGAGCTCGGCTACGGCACCCTGCGCGCCCAGGGCCTGCTCGACACGATCATCGACGCCTGCACCGACCGCCCGCTGGCCAAGATCGAGCACGCGCTGCTCGACGCGCTGCGCCTGGGCGCCTACCAGCTGCTGCGCACCCGGGTGCCCGACCACGCGGCCGTCACCACCTGCGTCGAGCTGGTGCGCTCCGACCACGGGTCGCAGTCGGCCGGGTTCGTCAACGCGGTGCTGCGCCGCATCGGCGAGCACACCGAGGCCGAGTGGCTCGACCGCCTCGCGCCCGACCCCGCCGAGGACCCGGTCGGCGACGCCGCGCTGCGCCACGCCCACCCGCGCTGGATCGCACAGGCCTTCGCCGACGCGCTCGGCAGCACCGGCGAGGAGCTGACCGCTGCCCTCGCCGCCGACGACACCCGGCCCCGGGTGCACCTGCTCGCCCGCCCCGGCGAGATCACCGCCGAGGAGCTGGCCCTGGCCACCGGCGGTGAACAGGCGCCGTACTCGCCCTACGGGGTGCACCTGGAGCCGGGCAGCGGAGACGTCGGCGAGCTCGACGCCGTCGCCGAGGGGCTCGCGATCGTGCAGGACGAGGGCAGCCAGCTCGTCGCCGCCGCGCTCGCCCGCGCCGAGCTGCTCGGCGAGGACACCGGTCGCTGGCTCGACCTGTGCGCCGGACCGGGCGGCAAGGCCTCGCTGCTGGGCGGGCTCGTCGCCGCCCGGGGCGGGACGCTCGACGCGGTCGAGTCCAGCGAGCACCGCGCCGACCTCGTCCGCCGGTCCGTGGCGGAGCTGCCGGTCACCGTGCACGTCGCCGACGGCCGGGAGGCCCCGCTGCCCGACGGCGGCTACGACCGGGTGCTCGTCGACGCGCCCTGCACCGGGCTGGGCGCGCTCCGCCGCCGCCCCGAGGCCCGCTGGCGGCGCCGCCCCGAGGACATCGCGACGCTGACCCGGCTGCAGCGCGAGCTGCTCACCGCCGCGTTGCGCCACGTCCGCCCCGGCGGCGTCGTCGCCTACGTCACCTGCTCGCCGCACGTGTCCGAGACCATGGGCGTCGTCGGCCGGATCGTCGGCCGCGAGGGACGGCCCGGCCCGGCCGGTGTCGTCGAACAGCTCGACGCGCGCGCCTGCCTGCCCGGTGGGATGCCCGGCCTCGGCGACGGCCCGACCGTGCAGCTCTGGCCGCACGTGCACGGCACCGACGCGATGTTCCTGGCGCTGCTGCGCCGCCCGCTCACCGACCGAGCTGTGTGACGGCGGCCTCGCCCACGGGTGCGAGGCCGCCGGGACACGGCCAGTAGCCTGCTCCGCGTGCACCCGATGATCGCGCCCAGCATCCTCTCGGCCGACTTCGCCCGACTCGGCGAGGAGGCCGCCGCCGTGCGCGGCGACGGGACCGGCGACGGCGCGGACTGGCTGCACGTCGACGTCATGGACGCGCACTTCGTGCCGAACCTGACACTCGGTCTGCCGGTCGTGCAGAGCCTGCGCGCCGCCACCGACATCCCGCTCGACTGTCACCTGATGATCGAGGACCCGGACCGCTGGGCCCCGGGCTACGCCGAGGCGGGCGCCCGCAACGTCACCGTGCACGCCGAGGCCGCCCACGACCCGGTCATGCTCGCGAAGAACCTGCGTGCCGCCGGGTCCCTCGCCGGTCTGTCGCTCAAGCCCGGCACCCCGCTCGACCCGTGGGTCGAGGTGCTCCGCCACTACGACACGCTGCTCGTGATGAGCGTCGAGCCCGGCTTCGGCGGACAGAGCTTCATGCCCGAGGTGCTCGACAAGGTCCGCACCGTCCGCAACCTGGTCGACACCGGGCACCTCACGGTGCTCGTCGAGATCGACGGCGGCATCAACGCCGACACCATCGACGCGGCCGCCGAGGCCGGTGTCGACTGCTTCGTCGCCGGGTCCGCCGTCTACGGCGCCGAGGACCCGGGCCGCGCCGTCGCCGCGCTGCGCGACAGCGTCCGCCGGGCGACCCCGCACCGCTGGGCCGACTGAGCCCGCCGCGGACGACCGAGCGACCGAGCACACCGCAGTGGACCGCCCGACCGCCACCGACGAGCGCACGGCCGCGGCCATGCGCCGCGCCCTCGCCGCGTCCGTCGAGGTCCACGGCAGCACCAGCCCCAACCCGGCGGTCGGCTGCGTGGTCCTCGACCGCGACGGCGTCGTCGTCGGCACGGGTGCCACCGCACCGCCCGGCGGTCCGCACGCCGAACGGGTCGCGCTCGCGGAGGCGGGCGACCGCGCCGCGGGCGGGACCGCCGTGGTCACCCTGGAGCCGTGCAACCACACCGGTCGCACCCCGCCGTGCGTGGACGGCCTCCTCGAGGCCGGCGTCGCCCGGGTGCACGCCGCCGTCGCCGACCCCAACCCGGTCGCCGCGGGCGGTCTCGACCGGCTCCGCGCCGCCGGCGTCGCTGTGACGCTCGGCACCCTCGCCGACGAGGTGGCCCGGGGTCCGCTGCGCGGCTGGCTGCACCGCCAGCGCACCGGCCGCCCCCACGTGACCTGGAAGGTCGCCACCACCCTCGACGGCCGGGTCGCCGCCGCCGACGGCACCAGCCGCTGGATCACCGGGCCGGCCGCCCGGGCCACGGTCCATGACCTGAGACGCAGGATGGACGCGATCGTCGCGGGGACGGGTACCGTCCTGACCGACGACCCGGCGCTGACCGCCCGCCGGCCCGACGGCACCCTGTTCGACCACCAGCCCCTGCGGGTGGTGGTGGGACACCGCGACGTCCCGCCCGGCGCCCGGCTGGCCCGGACCGACGAGGACGGCACCGCCGAGGTGCTCCACCTCCGCACCCGCGATCCGGGGGAGGTGCTCGCCGAGCTCGACCACCGGACCGTGGTGGACGTGCTCCTCGAGGGCGGACCGACGCTCGCCGGTGCCTTCGTCGCCGCAGGACTCGTCGACCGGGTGCTCGTGCACCTGGCCCCGGCCCTGCTCGGCGCGGGACCGCACGCCCTCGGCGACGCGGGCGTGGTAACGATCGCCGACATCGTGCGGTTGCACGTGGACGAGATCCACCGCGCCGGCGACGACGTGGTCATCGACGCACGACCGGCACCCGGCCCGACCGGGCCGGACGTGCCGCAGTAGGAGGGACGGGCGATGTTCACCGGGATCGTGGAGGAGGTCGGCGAGGTCGTCGACGTCCGCACCGACGACGACGTCGTCGTGCTGACCGTGCGCGCGGCCCTGGCCGCCGAGGTCGGGCACGGGGAGTCGGTCGCGGTGAACGGCTGTTGCCTCACCGCCGTCGTCACCGGGCCGGGCGCGGCCACGCTGACCCTCGAGCTGGTGCCCGAGACGCTCAAGCGCACCTCGCTCGGCGCCGTCGGCCCCGGCTCCGGGGTCAACCTGGAGCGCGCGGTGCCCGCCGGCGGCCGGCTCGACGGCCACATCGTGCAGGGCCACGTCGACGGCGTCGGCACCGTGGTCTCCCGCACCCCCGGCGAGCGAAGCGACGAGGTCCGCTTCGCAGCTCCCGCCGAGCTCGCACGCTACGTCGTCGAGAAGGGCTCCGTCGCCGTCGACGGGGTCTCGCTGACCGTCGCCTCGGTGTACCCGGACGGGTTCGGGGTGGCGCTGATCCCCACGACCCTGGCCGAGACCACCCTGGGGTCGCGCGCCCCGGGGGACCCGGTCAACCTGGAGGTCGACGTGATCGCCAAGTACGTGGAACGCATGACCGCGGGTTACCTGCAGGGGCCCGGGTCCGGACAGGAAGGGGTCGCCCGGTGAGCGAGCCGTCGGAGTCGCCGGTCAACCCGGCAGACCAGGGGGCTGGCAAGCTGCCGGACGCCCCGCACACCGCGATGTCGCCCTCGGAACGGGCCGAGCGCTTCGCCCTGATCGAGAAGGCCATCGCCGACATCGCCGAGGGCAAGCCGGTCGTCGTGATGGACGACGAGGACCGCGAGAACGAGGGCGACCTCATCTTCGCGGCGTCGAAGGCGACCGCGGAGCTGCTGGCGTTCACCGTCCGCTACACCTCCGGCTACGTCTGCGTGGCCATCACCGGTGAGGCCTGCGACCGGCTCGACCTGCCGCCGATGCACCACACCAACCGGGACTCCTTCCGCACCGCGTACACGGTCACCGTGGACGCGAAGGAGGGCATCACCACCGGCATCTCCGCCCAGGACCGCGCGCACACGATCCGCACGCTGGCCGACCCGGAGTCCGACCGGCACGACCTGGTCCGGCCCGGGCACGTGGTGCCGCTGCAGGCCCGCGACGGCGGCGTGCTGCGCCGCCCCGGGCACACCGAGGCCGCGGTCGACCTCGCCCGGATGGCGGGCCTGCCCGCCGCGGGTGCGCTCTGCGAGATCGTCTCGGAGAAGAACACCGGCGAGATGGCCCGTGGCGAGGAGCTCGGTGTCTTCGCCGCCGACCACGACCTCACCCTGATCACCATCGCCGACCTCATCGCCTACCGGCGCCGCTACGAGAAGCACGTCGAACGGGGCGCGACCGCGCGGATCCCCACCGGCCACGGTGACTTCCTCGCCTACGGCTACGACTGCACCCTCGACGGCACCGAGCACATCGCCATGGTGATGGGCGACGTCGCCACCCCCGCCGACGACGGCGAGGACGTGCTCGTCCGGGTGCACTCCGAGTGCCTCACCGGGGACGTCCTCGGCTCGCTGCGCTGCGACTGCGGCCCCCAGCTCGACGCGGCCCTGGAGTCCGTCGCCAAGGAGGGCCGCGGTGTCGTGCTCTACATGCGCGGGCACGAGGGCCGGGGGATCGGCCTGCTGCACAAGCTGCAGGCCTACCAGCTCCAGGAGGCCGGCGCCGACACCGTCGACGCCAACCTCGCGATGGGGCTGCCCGCCGACGCCCGCGACTACGGCATCGGCGCCCAGATCCTCGCCGACCTCGGGGTGAAGTCGATGCGGCTGCTCACCAACAACCCGGACAAGCGCGCCGGGCTGGAGGGCTACGGCCTGCGCGTCGTCGGCCGCGAGCCGATGCCGGTGCGCGCCACCCCGCAGAACCTGCGTTACCTGCGGACCAAGCGGGACCGGATGGGCCACGACCTGCCCGACCTCGGTGAGGTCGCCGACCCGGCGCTCTGACCGGCGCCACGCACCGCGGGGCGGGCGCTGTGGGCGGACCCCCTGCTGCGGCCCACGGACCCGGAGGCGAGAATCGGCCCATGAGCGGTGAGGGCCGGCCCTCCGGGGCCACGCAGCTGGACGCGAGCGGACTGCGGGTCGGGGTGGTGGCGGCCCGCTGGCATGCCGAGATCGTGGACCGGCTGCTGGACCGGGCCGTCGCCACGGCCCGCGAGGCCGGCGTCGAACCGACCGTGGTCCGGGTGCCCGGCACCATCGAGCTCCCGGTGATCGCCCAGGAGCTCGCCCGCGGCCACGACGCCGTCGTCGCGCTCGGTGTCGTCGTCCGCGGCGGCACCCCGCACTTCGAGTACGTCTGCGACGCCGTCACCGCGGGCCTCACCCGCGTCGCCCTCGACGAGTCGACCCCGGTCGGCAACGGCGTGCTCACCACCGACACGGTGGACCAGGCGGTCGACCGCTCCGGCGCGCCGGGCGCGGCCGAGGACAAGGGTGCCGAGGCCTGCACCGCCGCACTCGAATCGGCGCTGGCGCTGCGTGACCTGCGTGCCGGCGCCCCGACCAGCCCGTGACCCCGACCCGGGTCAGCACAGGGAGACCCCAGTGACCGAGCAGCCGACCGACTCCACCACACCCGACTCCACCACTGCCGGCACCGCAGCCCCCGGCACCGCAGCCCCCGACACCGCAGCCCCCGACGCCCGGCCGCGGACCGGACCCGGCCCGGACGCGGTGACCCTGCGCCCGCGGGTCATCCGCTGGACGGCCTGGCTCAGCGCACTCGGCGTGATGGTGTTCTTCCTCATCGCGGCCTACTACATGCCCGCCGAGGACACCGGGGTGATCTTCCAGCCGGCCGACCAGGTCGCGATGACGGTCATCGGGGCGTTCGTCGCCGGCGGGCTGCTGCTCATGGCCCGCCCCCGGGTGCGCGCCGACTCCCACGGCATCGAGGTCCGCAACGTCATCACCGCCCGGTGGTACGACTGGGCCGACGTGCACGGCGTCTCGTTCCCCGACGGAGCCGCCTCGGCCCGCCTGGAGCTGCCCGACGACGAGTACCAGTCGGTGCTCGCCGTGCAGGACGTCGACCGTGGTCTGGCCGTGCGCCACGTCCGCACGCTGCGCACCCTGCACCGCGCCGCCGTCCTGGGCGAGTGACGGCTCAGGCGCCGATTCCCGGCGCCCCGGCCCGGCGGTCCAGGACCGGGCCGCCCAGGTCGGCCCGGTCGGCCGCGGCGGCCCCGTGCCGGAACCCGCTGCCCGACACCTGCGGGCGGCGGGCGCGGCGCAGCCTGCCGAACTCGGCGTCGTAGGCGCGGTCCACCTCGGCGCCCCGGTCGGCCAGCACCAGCTCGGTCGACGCCGCCGCCCGCCCGGTCTCCGCCTCGGTCTCGCCCAGTGCCGAACGCTCGGCCGCGCACAGTCGCTCGTACACCCGGCCCGCGAAGCCGTAGATCCAGGACCGCCGGTAGGCCGCCACCGACTCGCCGGGGTCCGGCGGGCGGACCGCGGCCAGCGCGGCCGTGGCCTGCAGCAGCAGCGACGTGTAGAGCAGCTCCACCCGCTCCCGGTCCGAGGCGAACCCGAACACGGTGACCGCGGCGACCGAGCCGCCCCGCTGGTCGTGCATCACCCAGCGGCACCGCAACGCCGACGCCGTCCACCCCAGCAGCCGGGCCTTCGCCCCGCTGTAGGGGTTGTCGACGGTGATCCGGCTCCGGCCGATCGGATCGGCCCGCGCCGCCCCGGCGCCGGGTGCGGCCGCCAGCAGCGCCTCGTCGATCCCGTGCCGCGCCATCAGCGCGAACGCCTTGTCGGTGTAGATCTCGGCCTCGTCCGGCGTGCCGGCCCGCTCCGCCTTGGCCAGCAGCTTCCGGATCCGGTCCAGCCGGGCCCCGGGCACCTGCTCACCCGGCGCGGTGCCGATGTCGGTGCCGATGTCGGTGCGGGGGTCGGTCTCCTGCGCGGTGGCCACGGCGGTCTCCTCGGGCTCGGTAGGGTCGAACTTGTGTTCGAGGGCGAGGTGTACCGGACCCTACCGACAGTTCCGGCGGCGCCGCGCGAGGTCCCCGGTCGACACGTGCCCCTACACCTCGTCCGGGGCCCGCGCCGAGACCGGGGCCGGACCGGGACTGTCGGTGCCCGCAACTACCCTGGGAGTCACCATGGCCGACCCCAGCACCTACCGTCCGGCGACCGGGACGATCCCGGAGTCGCCCGGGGTGTACCGCTTCTCCGACCCGCGCGGCCGGGTGATCTACGTCGGCAAGGCCAAGAGCCTGCGACAGCGGCTGAACTCCTACTTCGCCGACCTGTCCGGCCTGCACCCACGCACCCGGCAGATGGTCACCACCGCCTCGAAGGTGGAGTGGACGGTCGTCGGGACCGAGGTCGAGGCCCTCCAGCTCGAGTACAACTGGATCAAGGAGTACGACCCGCGGTTCAACGTCCGCTACCGCGACGACAAGAGCTATCCCGTGCTCGCCGTGACGATGCACGAGGAGTACCCGCGGCTGCACGTCTACCGCGGCCCGCGTCGCAAGGGCGTGCGCTACTTCGGCCCGTACGCCCACGCCTGGGCCATCCGCGAGACCCTCGACCTGCTCCTGCGGGTCTTCCCCGCGCGCACCTGCTCGACGGGGGTGTTCAAGCGGCACGGCCAGATCGGGCGGCCCTGCCTGCTGGGTTACATCGACAAGTGCTCCGCGCCGTGCGTGGGCAAGGTCAGCGCGGACGAGCACCGGGAGATCGTCGAGAACTTCTCCGAGTTCCTGTCCGGGCGCACCGACCGGATGGTGCGCCGGCTCGAACGCGACATGGCCGAGGCCTCGGAGAGGCTCGAGTTCGAGCGCGCCGCCCGGCTGCGCGACGACCTCGGTGCCCTGCGCCGCGCCCTGGAGAAGCAGGCCGTCGTGCTGGGTGACGGCACCGACGCCGACGTCGTCGCCTTCGCCGAGGACGAGCTGGAGGCCGCGGTCCAGGTCTTCCACGTCCGCGGCGGTCGGGTCCGCGGCCAGCGCGGCTGGGTCGTCGACAAGGTCGAGCCCACCGACACCGAGCAGCTCGTGGAGCGGTTCGTCTCCCAGTTCTACGGCGAGCAGCACGCACTCGCCGGCGCCGCCGACGACGCGGCCCAGCCGGTGCCCAAGGAGATCCTCGTCCCGGTGCTGCCCGCCGAGACGCCCGCGCTGGAGCGCTGGCTGACCGGGCTGCGCGGGTCCAGGGTGCAGATCCGGGTGCCGCAGCGCGGCGACAAGCGGGACCTCGCCGCGACCGTCGCGCGCAACGCGAAGGAGGCGTTCGCCCAGCACAAGCTGCGCCGCGCGGGGGACCTCACCGCCCGCTCGGCCGCGCTGCAGGAGATCCAGGAGAACCTGGAGCTCGACCAGGCCCCGCTGCGCATCGAGTGCATCGACATCAGCCACGTGCAGGGCACGAACGTCGTCGCCTCGCTGGTCGTCTTCGAGGACGGGCTGCCCCGCAAGTCCGAGTACCGCCGCTTCGAGATCCGCGACGCCGCTCAGCTGGGCGACGTCGCCTCGATCGCCGAGGTGGTGCGGCGCCGGTTCCGCCGCTACCTGGCCGAGACGGCGGACGAGCCCGCCCCCACCGAGGGCTCCGGCGAGGTCGCGCCGGGCGACACCGTCCGCACCGGGATCGACCCCGAGACCGGGCGGCCCAAGAAGTTCGCCTACCCGCCGAACCTGCTCGTCGTCGACGGGGCGAAGCCGCAGGTCGACGCGGCCGCGGCGGAGCTCGCCGCGCTGGGCATCACCGACGTCGCGGTGTGCGGGCTCGCCAAGCGCCTCGAGGAGGTCTGGCTGCCCGACGACACCGACCCGGTGATCCTGTCCCGGACCAGCGAGGGGCTCTACCTGCTGCAGCGCATCCGGGACGAGGCGCACCGGTTCGCCATCACCTATCACCGCCAGCGTCGTTCGCAGGGCATGACGGCGTCCGCGCTCGACGGGGTCCCCGGGCTCGGCCCGGCCCGCAGACAGGCGCTGCTCAAGCACTTCGGGTCGGTGCGCAAGCTGCGCGCCGCCGACGTCGACGAGATCGCCGGCGTGCCCGGCTTCGGACGCCGGACCGCCGAGTCCGTGGTCGCGGCCCTGCACGCCGGAACCGAGGGGGAGAAGGCATGACCGAGGACAACGGCGAGGCGCCCGCGGGCCCGGGGATCGAGGTCGCCGTGGTCAGCGGCCTGTCGGGGGCCGGGCGCAGCACAGCGGCGAAGGTCCTGGAGGACCTGGGCTGGTTCGTGGTGGACAACCTGCCGCCCGAGCTGATCGCCACGATGGTCGAGCTCGGGTCGCGGGCCCGGGGCGAGGTGGCCCGGATCGCGGTGGTGATGGACGTGCGCTCCCGTGCGTTCACCGACGACCTCGGCGCCGTGATCAAGGACCTCGACGGCCGCGGCTACCGGCCGAAGCTTCTGTTCCTGGAGGCCTCCGACGCGGTGCTGGTGCGCCGCTTCGAGCAGAACCGCCGCTCGCATCCCCTGCAGGGCGCCGGGCGCATCACCGACGGGCTCAACGCCGAGCGCGAGGTGCTGCGCCCGCTGCGTGAGGACGCCGACCTCGTCGTCGACACCTCGAACCTGTCGGTGCACGACCTGCGCACCCGGATCGAGGGCTCGTTCGCCCAGGAGAGCGCGCACGCCGCGACCCGGGTGACGGTGCTGTCGTTCGGCTACAAGTACGGCCTGCCGCTGGACTCCGACCTCGTCGTCGACGTGCGGTTCCTGCCCAACCCGCACTGGATCCCCGAGCTGCGCCCGTTCACCGGCCGCGACCGGGAGGTCAGCGACTACGTGCTGTCCCAGGAGGGCGCGGAGGAGTTCGTCGACCGCTACCTGGAGCTGCTCGACCTGGTCGGGGCCGGGTACCGGCGCGAGGGCAAGCGCTACCTGACCGTGGCCGTCGGGTGCACCGGCGGCAAGCACCGCTCGGTCGCGATCTCGGAGGAGATCGGGCGCCGGCTCGCCGACCGCGAGGGCATCCAGGTCAACGTCGAGCACCGCGACATGGGGCGCGAGTGAGCCCACGCCCGCCCGAGCACAGCGGGGGACTGCGGGTGGTCGCGCTCGGCGGCGGGCACGGCCTGCACGCCACGCTGACCGCGCTGCGCCGGTGCCCGCCGGTCACCGACATCACCGCCGTGGTCACCGTCGCCGACGACGGCGGTTCCTCCGGGCGGCTGCGCCGCGAGCTCGGTCTGCTCCCGCCCGGCGACCTGCGGATGGCGCTGGCAGCCCTCGCCGGCGACGACGAGCGGGGCCGCTTCTGGTCCGGGCTGGTCCAGCACCGCTTCGGCGGGACCGGCGCCCTGGCCGGGCACGCGGTGGGCAACCTGCTGCTCGCCGGGCTGCTGGAGCGCGACGGCGACCCGGTGCGGGCGCTGGCGACCGTCGGCGAGCTGATGGGCTGTGCCGGACGGGTGCTGCCGATGGCCCGGGTACCGCTGGACATCGAGGCGGAGGTCGCGCTGGACGGCGTGGACGGTGCCCACCTGATCCGCGGCCAGGTCGCCGTCGCCGCCACCCCCGGCCGGGTGCGCCGGGTCTGGCTGCGGCCCGAGAGCCCGCCGGCCTGCGACGAGGCCGTGCGTGCGGTGCGTGACGCCGACGTCGTGCTGCTCGGGCCCGGCTCCTGGTTCACCAGCGTGCTCCCGCACCTGCTGGTGCCGGGACTGCGTGCGGCACTGCTGGAGACCGCCGCGGCCCGGGTCGTGCTGCTCAACCTGGCCCCCGAGCCGGGAGAGACCGCCGGCTTCTCCCCCGAACAGCACCTTGAAGTACTGTCCGGGCACGCTCCCGGGCTGCGGGTGCACGCCGTCCTGGCCGACGCCGGGTCGGTGAGCCTGCCGGACCGGCTGGACGCGGCCGCCGCCGACCTGCTGGTCCCCGGCGGGCGGGTGTGGTCGGCCGCCGTCGCCGACGCCCGGGCGTCGACCCCACGTCACGACCCGGACGCACTGGCCGGGGCACTCGTCGACGTGTTCGGTGCTCTGGCCCCCGGCCGGATCCCGGCGGAGAACGGCACCCACGACAGCCCGCAGCACGACAGCCCGCAGCGTGGAAGGAGCTCCCGATGGCCATGACCGCCACGGTGAAGGACGAGCTGAGCCGGCTCACCGTCACCAAGCAGTCGTCGCGGCGTGCGGAGGTCGCCTCGTTGCTCCGCTTCGCGGGCGGCCTGCACATCGTGGGCGGCCGGGTGGTGATCGAGGCCGAGGTCGACACCGGCTCGGTCGCCCGCCGGCTGCGCCGCGAGATCCACGAGCTCTACGGCCACACGGCCGACGCGCACGTGATCACCGCGGGCGGGCTGCGCCGCAGCGCCCGCTACGTGATCCGGGTGATCCGCGACGGCGAGGGGCTCGCCCGCCAGACCGGGCTGCTCGACAACCGGGGCCGCCCGGTGCGCGGGCTGCCGCCGCCCGTGGTCTCCGGCGACCTGTCCGACGCCGAGGCGGCCTGGCGCGGCGCGTTCCTCGCGCACGGCTCGCTGACCGAGCCGGGCCGCAGCTCCGCCCTGGAGGTCACCTGCCCCGGCCCGGAGGCCGCGCTGGCACTGGTCGGCGCGGCGCGCAGGCTGGGTGTCACGGCGAAGGCCCGCGAGGTCCGCGGCGCCGACCGGGTCGTCGTCCGCGACGGCGACGCGATCGGCGCGCTGCTGACCAGGATGGGCGCCCACCAGAGCGTCCTGTCCTGGGAGGAGCGGCGGATGCGTCGCGAGGTCCGGGCGACGGCGAACCGGCTGGCGAACTTCGACGACGCCAACCTGCGCCGTTCGGCGCGGGCCGCGGTCGCCGCGGCGGCCCGGGTCAGCCGCGCCCTGGAGATCCTCGGCGACGAGGTGCCCGAGCACCTGCAGGCCGCCGGCCGGCTGCGCGCCGAGCACACCCAGGCGTCGCTGGAGGAGCTGGGCCAGCTGGCCGACCCGCCGATGACCAAGGACGCGGTGGCCGGCCGGATCCGGCGGCTGCTGCAGACCGCGGACAAGAAGGCCGCCGAGCTCGGCATCCCCGACACCGAGTCCGCGGTGACCGCCGAGATGCTCGAGGAGGACGGCGGCGGGCGCTGACTCCGGTCACACCCCGTCACGAGAGGTTGCGCAGCGTCGGGCATGATGCCCTCGTGACGATCCCGGGCTCCACCCTCCTCGCCGTCCATCTCGATCGATCCAGCACGCTGCGGCCGCTCCTGCCCGCGCTGCGTTCCGGTCTCGCCGACCTGCTCGCCGAGCAGGACGCCCACGACGGTGACCTGCAGGTCGTCGTCGCGACCGGGGACGACCTCACCCGTTCGCTGCCCGACGGCACGCACCCGCCCGCCGTCCCGGTCGGTGCCGGCGAGGCCCGCACCGCACTGCCCGCGAAGCTCCGCCCGCTGGGCGGCCCGGACCTGCGCGGCGGCGCGGCCCGGCTGCTCGGCGCCGTCGGCGACGAGCTCGCCGCCCGCGACGAGGCCGACCGCCCCGAGCGGGTCGTCGTCCTGCTCGTCGGGGAGGGCGCCGTGGGCGACACCTCCGCGGTCCGCGAGCGGATCGTCCACCAGCAGAACACCTACGCCTGGGAGTTCGTGCTGGTCGACGTGACCACCGGCACGATCCCGGCCACAGCCGGTGCCCGGGCGGCCGCGTCCGAGGAGAGCCGGGGCGAGGGCGGGGACGCCGCCGTCGCCGTCGCCGAGCGCCCCGCGGGCGACGGTGCCGAGCGGTTCGGCGTGCCGGCCACCGCGACCATCACCGCAGGCCCGGGGGCCGCCGGCGTGACCGCCGCACTGTCCGCGGCGTCGGCGTTCGTGACCCGGGCCCGCTCCGGGCGCCCGCACGAGCCGGTCGAGGGCTTCTCCGACGACGAGCGCGCCGCCGCCGACGTCCCCGACACCCGTCCGGGCTGGCGCCGGCTGCTCCGCCTGGCCTGAGCACGCACCCGACGGCCCCGTGACCCGCCCGGGCACGGGGCCGCCGGGTGTCCGGATACCGGCCGGTACCGGTCCGTCCTCACACCGGGGACCGTCCGGAGCGCTCCGACCGTGCCCGATCGCGGAGCGCGGCGCAGGTCACGGGCCCTACGGGCGTCGCGACGGCCGATGCGCCGATAGGGTGGCTGCCGAGCACGGCACGCGCCGGCGCCCGCACGGGTGCCGAGCCGCGATCGACCTGCCACACCCCACCGCCGGGACCCGGCGGGCCGGGGGAGAAGACGACAGGCACGACGAGCCCTGGAGGCATCTGTGACGGTCCGCGTAGGAGTCAACGGCTTCGGCCGCATCGGCCGGAACTTCTGGCGGGCGGTGGACGCCCAGCGCGCCGCCGGCACCACGGACATCGAGATCGTCGCGGTGAACGACATCACCGACAACGCGACCCTCGCGCACCTGCTGAAGTACGACTCGATCCTCGGGCGCCTGCCCTACGAGGTCAGCACCTCCGGCGACGAGATCGTCGTGGACGGCAAGGGTTTCAAGGGCCCGGCCGTCCGCGACCCCGCCGAGCTGCCCTGGAAGGACCTGGGCGTCGACGTCGTCGTCGAGTCGACCGGCATCTTCACCAAGCGCGAGGCCGCGGCCAAGCACCTCGACGGCGGCGCCAAGAAGGTCGTCATCTCCGCCCCGGCGACCGACGAGGACATCACGATCGTCAAGGGCGTCAACGACGGCGACTACGACGGTTCGCAGACGATCATCTCCAACGCGTCCTGCACCACGAACTGCCTCGCCCCGCTGGCGAAGGTCCTCGACGACCTGCTCGGGATCGAGAAGGGTCTGATGACCACGATCCACGCCTACACCCAGGACCAGAACCTGCAGGACGGCCCGCACAAGGACCTGCGCCGCGCCCGCGCCGCCGCCCTCAACGTCGTCCCCACCTCCACCGGTGCGGCGAAGGCGATCTCGCTGGTCATGCCGCACCTCAAGGGCAAGCTCGACGGCTACGCGCTGCGGGTGCCGATCCCCACCGGCTCGGCCACCGACCTGACCGTCGACGTCCGCAAGGAGGCGTCGGTCGAGGAGATCAACGCGGCGTTCAAGGCGGCCGCCGAGGGCCCGCTCAAGGGCATCCTCAAGTACACCGAGGACCCGATCGTCTCCTCCGACATCGTGACCGACCCGCACTCGACGATCTTCGACGCCGGTCTGACCAAGGTCATCGGCAACCAGGTCAAGGTCGTCGGCTGGTACGACAACGAGTGGGGCTACTCCAACCGGCTCGTCGACATCACCGGTCTGGTGGCGTCGAAGCTGTGAGGACCCTCGACGACCTCGTCGCCGAGGGCGTGCAGGGCCGGACCGTCCTGGTCCGCAGCGATCTGAACGTTCCCCTCGACGACGACCGGAACATCACCGACGACGGCCGCATCCGCGCGTCCGTGCCGACGATCAACGCCCTCTACGAGGGCGGCGCCCGGGTCGTCGTCACCGCGCACCTCGGCCGTCCGAAGAACGGGCCGGACGAGAAGCTCTCGCTGGCCCCGGTCGCGCAGCGGCTCGGCGAGCTGCTCGGCGCCCCGGTGCGCCTGGTGGAGCTCGGCACGCCGCTGCCGTCGATGGCCGCCGGTGACGTCGTGCTGCTGGAGAACATCCGGTTCGACGCCCGCGAGACCAGCAAGGACGACGCCGAGCGCGGCGCGTTCGCCGACGAGCTCGTCGCCCTGGTCGGCGAGGACGCGGCGTTCGTGTCCGACGGGTTCGGCGTGGTGCACCGCAAGCAGGCGTCGGTCTACGACGTCGCCCAGCGGCTCGACCCCTACGCCGGCGGGCTGGTCCTGTCCGAGGTCGAGGTGCTCCGCACCCTGACCGGGAACCCGGAGCGGCCGTACGCGGTCGTGCTCGGCGGCTCGAAGGTCTCGGACAAGCTGGCCGTGATCGAGGCGCTGCTGCCGAAGGTCGACACCCTGCTCGTGGGCGGCGGGATGTGCTTCACGTTCCTGGCCGCCCGGGGCCACGGTGTCGGGTCCTCGCTGCTGGAGGCCGACCAGGTCGAGGTCTGCCGGACGCTGCTGGAGTCCGGCAAGATCGTCCTGCCGACCGACGTCGTCGTCGCCGACGCGTTCTCCGCGGACGCGAACACGAAGACGGTGTCGGTCGAGGAGATCGCCGACGGCTGGATGGGCCTGGACATCGGGCCCGACTCGGTGCGGGAGTTCGCGGCCCGCATCGCCGACGCGAAGACGATCTTCTGGAACGGCCCGATGGGCGTGTTCGAGCTGGCGCCGTTCGCCGAGGGCACCCGCGGCGTGGCGCAGGCGATCGCGGACGGCGACGCCTTCTCCGTCGTCGGCGGCGGGGACTCCGCCGCCGCGGTCCGGGCGCTCGGCATCGCCGAGGACGCCTTCTCCCACATCTCCACCGGGGGCGGCGCGTCCCTGGAGTTCCTGGAGGGCGCGACCCTGCCGGGCGTCGCCGTGCTGGAGGAGAACGCCTGATGGCCACTCGCAAGCCGCTGATCGCCGGCAACTGGAAGATGAACCTGCACCACCTCGAGGCCATCGCGGTGGTGCAGAAGCTCGCCTTCGCCCTGCCCGACCGGTACCTCGACAAGGTCGAGGTCGCCGTCCTGCCGCCGTTCACCGACATCCGCAGCGTCCAGACGCTGATCGACGGCGACAAGCTGCGCCTCGTGCACGGCGCCCAGGACCTGTCCCCGCACGACTCCGGTGCCTACACCGGTGACGTGTCGGGGGTCATGCTGGCCAAGCTGGGCTGCACCTACGTCGTCGTCGGGCACTCCGAGCGCCGCGAGATCCACGGTGAGGACGACGCCGTCGTCAACGCCAAGGTGCACGCCGCGCTCAAGCACGGGCTCACCCCGATCCTGTGCGTCGGCGAGGGACTGGACGTCCGCGAGGCCGGCACCCACGTGCAGCACTGCACCGACCAGTTGCGTGCGGCGCTGAAGGGCGTCACCGCGGAGCAGGCCGCCGGGATCGTGCTCGCCTACGAGCCGGTCTGGGCGATCGGCACCGGCAAGGTGGCGGGTCCGGCCGACGCGCAGGAGGTCTGCGCCGCGCTGCGCGCGACGCTGGCCGAGCTGTACTCCGACGAGGTGGCCGGCGGGGTCCGCATCCTGTACGGCGGCTCGGTGAAGTCGTCGAACGTGGGCGAGATCGTGGCCCGGCCCGACGTCGACGGCGCGCTCGTCGGCGGCGCCAGCCTGGACGCCGAGGAGTTCGCGAAGCTCTCGGCGATCGCCGCGGGCGGCCCGCTCCCGTGACCGGCAACCACTAGCACCGGCACGACCACCGCGGCCCCGGTCCCCTCGTGAGGGGGCCGGGGCCGCTGGAGTATTCTCGGCCACTCCGGCGAGCGACCACTGATGGGGAAGCGCACGTGATCCTGACCCTCCAGATCATCCTGATCGTGACCAGCCTCCTGCTGATCGCGATGGTCCTGCTGCAGCGCAGCAAGGGTGGTGGTCTGACCAGCCTCTTCGGTGGCGGCGTCCAGTCGAGCCTGTCCGGCTCGGCGGCGGCGGACCGCAACATCGCTCGCTACACGGTCTTCGTCGGCCTCATCTGGCTCATCGCGGTGGTCGGCAACGGCCTGCTGCTGGCCACCGGCTGACGGTCGGACGGACGAGAGGGAGCGGGACATGGCAGGCGGCAACGCGATCCGCGGTACCCGGGTCGGCGCGGGTCCGATGGGCGAGAACGAGCGGGGCGAGACCGCCCCGCGCGAGCGCATCCCCTTCTACTGCGCGAACGGGCACGTCAACAACACCTGGTTCGCCGCGGAGGCCGAGGTTCCCGAGACCTGGGACTGCCCGCGCTGCGGGCTGCCGGGCGGGCGCGACGCGGAGAACCCGCCCGCCGCGCCCCGCACCGAGCCGTACAAGACGCACCTGGCGTACGTGAAGGAGCGGCGCAGCGACGCCGACGGAGAGGCCATCCTCGAAGAGGCCCTCGGCCGGCTGCGGGCGTCCCGGGAGCTCTGACCCCGGCCCCACGGCCCGCCCGGGTCGTGACCGGGCACACGTTCCGGTTAGATTCGGTGGTCATGAGCCGCTGGACGCTGCCCCCGGACCGGATCCCCTCGGCATGGTTCAACGTCGTGCCGCACCTGCCGACGCCGCCGCAGCCGCCCCTGCACCCCGGGACCCGTGAGCCGGTGGTCCCGGACGACCTGGCGCCGCTGTTCCCGGCCGCCCTGATCGAGCAGGAGGTCAGCGCCGAGCCCTGGATCGACGTCCCGGGTGAGGTCCTCGACATCCTGAGGCTCTGGCGGCCCACGCCACTGGTCCGCGCGACCCGGCTGGAGAAGGCGCTGGGCACCCCGGCGCGCATCTACTTCAAGGACGAGTCGATCTCGCCCTCGGGCAGCCACAAGACGAACACGGCGGTGGCCCAGGCGTTCTACAACGCCCGGGAGGGCACCTCCCGGCTCACCACCGAGACCGGCGCCGGCCAGTGGGGGACCGCGCTGGCGTTCGCGTCGGCCCAGTTCGACCTGGACCTGAAGGTCTACATGGTGCGGGCGTCCTACGGGCAGAAGCCCTACCGGCGGATCGCGATCGAGACCTGGGGCGGGGAGGTCGTGCCGTCCCCGGTCGACGAGCCCGACCAGCCCGGCTCACTGGGCTCGGCCATCTCCGACGCGGTCCGCGACTGCGTCGGCCGCTCCGACACCCACTACGCGCTCGGCTCGGTGCTCAACCACGTGCTGCTCCACCAGACCGTGATCGGTCTGGAGGCCAAGGAACAGCTGGCGCTGGCGGGGGAGCGGCTGCCCGACGTGGTCATCGCGCCCTGCGGTGGCGGGTCCAACCTGGGCGGCATCACCTTCCCGTTCGTGCCGGACCCCGGCGTGCGGCTGCTCGCCGTCGAGCCGTTGTCCTGCCCGACGCTGACCCAGGGCCGCTACGACTACGACTTCGGTGACACCGCGGGTCTCACCCCGCTCATGCCGATGTACACCCTGGGCCACGACTTCGTGCCGCCGTCGATCCACGCCGGAGGGCTGCGGTACCACGGCGACTCGCCGCTGGTGTCGTCGCTGGTCAAGGACGAGCGGATGGAGGCCGTCGCCTACCCGCAGGGCAAGGTGTTCGAGGCCGCCATCCAGTTCGCGCGCGCCGAGGGCAAGATCCCGGCGCCGGAGTGCGGTCACGCCATCGCCGCCACCATCGACGAGGCGCTCGCCGCGAAGGAGACCGGGGAGGAGAAGGTGATCCTGTTCAACTACTGCGGCCACGGCTTCCTCGACCTCGCCGCCTACGACGACTACACCCACGGCCGGCTCGACGAGATGGGCTGAGCCCCCGGGCACGTGACGACGGCCCGGCACCCCCGTGGCGGGAGTGCCGGGCCGTCGCCGTGCGGGCGGTCAGCGGCGCAGGCCACGGACCAGGGCCGCGGTGTCGTGGCGGCGGGCCCACGCGACCACGCACACCGCCACCAGGGTCAGCGCCGGGAAGGCGACCATCGCGGGCATCAGCATCACGGTGACCGCGGTGGCCCCCACCATCAGCACCACCTGGCAGGCCGCGGCGAGCCCGCACAGCCGCGGGACGAGCAGCGCCACCGCACCCGCCAGCTCCAGCCACCCGACGACGACCATCCCGGCCGTCCCCAGCCCCAGCAGGTCGAAGCCGGCGACCGCGACCGGGTCGGCGCCGATCTTCGGCAGCGCGGCCATCACGAAGATCCCGGCGAGCAGCACCTGCAGCACCCACAGGCCCACGGTGGCGGCGCGCGGCCGGCGGGTACGGGCGGTGGTGGACGCGGACTCGGTGCGGATGGCGGTCATGGCGGTCTCCCTCGGTGGTGCGGTCCCGGGCCGGGGCCGCCGTCGCAGGGGGAGACCGCACCCCGCGCCGGAACTCATCGGTCCGATCCGGTCCTGCTCCTGCTCCTGGTCCGATCCGTGCCGTCGGTGCCGTGTGTCGCATGAGCGGCGTCTGCGCGCCGCGCGCCGGGTGCCCGGACCCGACACCCATCGGAAACCACGCATGGTTGCTCCACGAAACACCGCGGGCGAACGATCCCTGCCGGGGTCGGGGAACTGCGACGACGGAGGACGCGTGGGCGTGAATGCGGGAGACACCGCGTGGGTGCTGGTCAGCGCCGCGCTGGTGATGTTGATGACGCCGGGACTGGCGTTCTTCTACGGCGGGATGACCCGCAGCAAGTCCGTGCTCAACATGCTGATGATGAGCACCATCTGTCTGGCCGTGGTCAGCGTCCTGTGGGCGCTGTACGGCTACAGCTGGGCCTTCGGCAACGACGTGGGCGGCGGCCTCCTCGGCGGCGGGGAGTTCGCCGGGCTGGCGAACACCGTCGGCGCGATGGTCGGCGTCGGCAGCGACTCGGCCCCGTGGCCGGGGCCCGACGCCCTGCCCGCGCTGGCGTTCGTGATGTTCCAGCTCATGTTCGCGGTCATCACCCCGGCCCTGATCTCCGGCGCCGTCGCGGACCGCACGAAGTTCTGGGGCTGGACCGCGTTCGTCGTGCTCTGGGTGACCATCGTGTACTTCCCGGTCGCGCACTGGGTGTTCGCCTTCGACGGGTTCACCGGACCGGACAACGTCGGCGGCTGGATCGCCAACACCCTCAAGGCCGAGGACTTCGCCGGCGGCACCGCGGTGCACATCAACGCCGGTGCCGCGGCGCTCGCGCTGGCGATCGTGCTCGGCAAGCGGCGCGGCTGGCCGCGCGAGCCGATGCGCCCGCACAACCTGCCCTTCGTGCTGCTGGGAATGGCGCTGCTGTGGTTCGGGTGGTTCGGCTTCAACGCCGGGTCCGCGCTCGCCGCCGGTGACCTCGCCGCGACGGCGTTCACCAACACCATGCTCGCCACCGCCACCGCGCTGATCGGGTGGCTGCTCGTGGAGCAGTTCCGCGACGGGCGCCCCACCACCCTCGGTGCGGCCTCGGGTGCCGTCGCCGGGCTGGTCGCGATCACCCCGGCCTGCGGGTTCGTGCAGCCGGTCGGGGCGCTGGTCATCGGGCTCATCGCCGGTGCGGTGTGCGCGCTGGCCGTCGGGCTGAAGTTCCGGTTCGGCCTCGACGACTCCCTCGACGTCGTCGGCGTCCACCTCGTCGGCGGCATCGTGGGCACCCTGCTCATCGGCTTCTTCGGCGACAACAGCGTCAACTCCGCCGCCGCCGGCGACAACGGCCTGTTCTACGGTGGCGGGCTCGTCCAGCTGGGCCGTCAGGCGCTCGCCGCGGGCGCGGTGCTGCTGTACTCCTTCGTCGTCGCGCTGGTCCTCGGTTACCTGATCAAGGTGACCATCGGGTTCCGCATCGACGAGGAGAACGAGGCCACCGGCATCGACGAGACCGAGCACGCCGAGACCGCCTACGACTTCTCGTCGCTGGGCACCCGCGCGCTCGCCGGGGCCTCGCGCCCCGCGACGCCGGCCACCCGCGAGCCCGTGGGAGAGACCCGATGAAGCTCGTGACCGCCATCGTCAAGCCGTTCGCGCTGGAGGACGTCCGCGCCACGCTCGAACGCCTCGGCGTGCTCGGGCTGACCGTCGGCGAGGTCCGCGGGCACGGCAGGCAGAAGGGGCACACCGAGATCTACCGCGGCGCGGAGTACTCGGTGGACTACGTGCCCAAGGTGCGCATCGAGACCGTCGTCGACGACGACCTGGTCGACAAGGTCGTCGACGCCGTCGCCGAGGCGGCGCGCACGGGCAAGATCGGCGACGGGAAGATCTGGGTGCAGCCGGTCGAGACCATCGTGCGGGTCCGCACGGGCGAACGCGGCAGCGACGCCGTCTGAGCCGGTCAGCGCGTCGCCGGACGGGCCGTCCGGCGACGCGCGACCCCGCCCGCGGGTGCGGTGCCCACCGCGTGCGCCGCACCCAGCTCCGCCGCCGCGGCCGCGAACGCCGGGTCGAAGAACAGGAAGCTCAACAGCTCCGCGCCGTGGGTGGTGTCGGCGTCGCGCACCGCGCCGCCCACCAGCCGTTCCAGCACGGCCAGCGACGGGTTCCGCAGCGCTCGCAGCCCGCCGTACTCGCGGCGGCGCACCGCCTCGGCCAGCTCCGCCAGCTCGGTGGCCCGGTCGGCCGGCGGTCCGGCGAACCAGGTCGCGATCCGGCGGTGCCGCCGGTCCTCGCCGCGCTCGACCAGCGCGTTGACCGCACGCAGGGTCCGCAGGTCCTCGGTCACCCCGGCGCCCAGCACGATGCGCAGCGCCAGCGCGGCGACCGCGTACACGTCGGGCACCCGGTCGCCGGGGGGCGGCGCCGCGGCGGACGCGCCGAACGGGACGTCCGGTGTCGTCGCGACGACCCCGACCCGGTCGGCACCCAGGCGCAGCGCGGGCTTCAGCGGGGTGTTGAGCCGGACCCCGCCGTCGAGGTACCAGCCGGCCGCCTCCCCCTCGATGCGGCGCGGGGCGAACAGCACCGGCACCGCGGCCGAGGCGAGCAGGTGGTCGGGGCCCAGCCGGGCGTCGACGTAGCGGATGTCGCGCCCCGGGTCGTACGGCGGCAGTGCCACGTCCGGCCCGCGCTCGACGAACACCGTGGTCCCGCCGGTCCCGGCCGCGGTGCACGCCACGCCGACGGCGTCGACCCGGCCGCGGGCGACGGCGTCGTGCAACCGGTCCCAGTCGACGACCCGGTCCACCACCGGGCGCAGCCGGTCGGCGTCCAGGAGCCGGGTCACCCGGTCCGGCACCAGCAGCAGCCTGCGCAGCCACGACGGGACCCCGGCGAGGTCACCGAGGTAGGCCGCGGTCGCCTCCACCGCCGACGACGGCAGCGCCACCACCTCGTCGGTGCGCACCGAGGACCAGCGGGCGACGAGCTCGGCGGCCGCGGCGTCGGGAGCGACATCGGCCAGCCCGGCCAGCGCGGCCACGTTCAGCGCGCCGGCGCTCGTGCCGACCAGCACCGACGGCGCCGACCACGTCCTCGCCATCCGCGGCAGGAGCTCGGTCAGCGCACCCGCCTCGTAGGCCCCGCGCGCCCCGGCACCGGCCACGACGAGTCCGCTCCGAGCCACCCCGCCAGGCTACCCGCGGTGGACCCTCCCCAGGGCGACGGCGGGGACCCGTCGTCAGGCCCGCGGCACCGGCCGGACGTGACCGGCGGCGCGGGTCGCGCGCTCCCGGGCGGTGTCGACGTCGTCGGCGTGGGCGACCGCGACGCCCATCCGGCGCCGCTCGGTCGCGGTGGGCTTGCCGAACAGCCGCAGGTCCGCGCCCTCGACCGCGAGCGCCTCGGCGACGCCCTCGTAGGCGGGCGCGTCCATGTCCTTGCCGCCGTAGACCACCGCCGACGCACCGGGGGAGCGCAGCGCGGTGTCCACCGGCAGGCCCAGCACGGCGCGGGCGTGCAGCTCGAACTCCGAGAGCCGCTGGGTCGCCAGGGTGACCAGGCCGGTGTCGTGCGGGCGCGGGCTGACCTCGGAGAACAGCACGGTGTCGCCGCGCCCGTCCCGGCCCTCCCGGACGAACAGCTCCACCCCGAACAGCCCCCACCCACCGAGCGCCTCGGTGATCCGGGCGGAGACGTCGCGGGCGGCGGCCAGCGCGGCGTCGGACATGGGCTGGGGCTGCCAGGACTCGACGTAGTCGCCGGACTCCTGGCGGTGCCCGATCGGCTCGCAGAACGCGGTGCCGCCGGCGTGCCGGACGGTGAGCTGGGTGATCTCGTAGTCGAACTCGACGAAACCCTCGACGATCACCCGCGGGTTCGACACCCGGGCGCCGGTGCGGGCGTACTCCCAGGCGGTCTCGGCGTCGTCGGCGCTCTGCAGGACCGACTGCCCCTTGCCCGACGACGACATCACCGGCTTGAGCACGCACGGCAGCCCGACCGTGGCGACGGCGTCGCGGACCTCGTCGAGGGTGTCGGCGAAGACGTACGGGGAGGTGGGCAGACCCAGCTCCTCGGCGGCGAGGCGCCGGATGCCCTCGCGGTCCATGGTCAGCTTCGCGGCCCGTGCCGTCGGCACCACGGTCGTCCCGGCCGCCTCGATCTCCAGCAGCGCACCGGTGGCGATGGCTTCGATCTCGGGGATGACGAGATCGGGCGCCTCCTGCTCGATGAGCGTCGCCAGCGTCACCGGGTCGGTCATGTCGATCGCGTGCCAGCGGTGCGCCACCTGGTGCGCGGGTGCGTGCGGGTAGCGGTCGACGGCGACGACCTCCACACCCAGGCGCTGGAACGCGATCGCGACCTCCTTGCCCAGCTCACCCGAGCCGAGCAGCAGCACGCGGGTGGGATCCGGGCCGAGCGGGGTGCCGATACGCATGACGGGGACCCTAACCGCAGGTCCACCTGCGGCACCCCGCCCGGGCGCGGCATCTCACATCCGCGCCCGGGCGGTGGTCAGGACACCCGGGCGACGAACCCGTCGGGCAGCTCCGCGGCCGCCTCGGTGTCGAGCAGCCAGCGGGTCGTGACGGTGCCGCGGGCCCCGCCGACCGGCAGCTCGGTCTCCGGCGTGCCGGTGAGCGCACCCGCGACGGCCGGTGCCTTGCCCGCCCCGGCGGCGACCACCCACACCTCGCGGGAGCGGCGCGCCGCGGCCAGGGTCAGCGAGATCCGGGTCGGTGGCGGCTTCGGGCAGTCGAACACCGCGACGACCGTCGCCGCCTGCTCGTGCACGGCGGGGGAGTCGGGGAACACCGACAGGGTGTGGCCCTCCTCGCCCATCCCGACCAGGGTCACGTCGAACGCCGGGATGCCGTCGTCGCCGGGGCCCGCCAGGTCGTCGAGCAGCCGCGCGTAGTCGGCCGCGGCGGCCAGCGCGTCGTCACGGGTGCCGCCACCGGGCGGGGCCGCGGGCATCGGGTGCACCCGGGCCGGGTCGAGCGGGAGCGCGTCGAGCAGCGCCTCGCGGGCCTGGCGGTCGTTGCGCTCGGCGTCGTCGGCGGGGACGAAGCGCTCGTCGCCCCAGAACAGCTCCACCCGGGCCCAGTCGACGGCGTCGCGCGCCGGGGAGGCGGCGACGTCGCGCAGCAGCTGGATCCCGACCCCGCCGCCGGTGAGCACCAGCCGCGGCACGGTGCCCGCGGCCTGCAGGTCCACCAGCGCGGTGACCAGCCGGGCCGCGGTCGCCGCGGCGAGGGTGTCCTTGTCCGGGTGCACCACGACCCGGACCTGCGACGCGGCGCTCACGCGCGCACCTTCACCGGGGTGCGGCCGCGGGTCACCTTCGACACCCCGGCGAGGGCCTCGGCGTACACCTCGTCCGGGTCGAGCCTGCGCAGCTCCTCGGCGAGGCAGTCCGACACCTGCCGACGCGCCAGCGCGATGAGGCGCTCCGGCTGCCCGGGCTGGCTCAGCCGGGCGGTCTTGCCGTCCGGTCGGGCCAGCTCGACGTCACCGGAGGGGCGCGTCAGCCGGACCAGGGCGAGCCCGTTGTCCGTCTCCGACGGCGAACGCTTCACCTTCACGCCCAGGCTCGCGGCGAGCCAGCCCGCGATCAGCTCGGTGGACGGCGACACCGCCTCTCCGGCGACGACCGCCGATGTGATGCCCTCGAACGGCGGCACGTCCAGCGCCGCGGCCAGCTGGGCCCGCCACTGGGTGAGGCGGGTCCAGGTCAGGTCGGTGTCGCCGGGCGCGTAGTCCTTGCGGCGTGCCTCGAAGGCCTTCACCGGGTTCTTCGCCGACAGCGCGTCGGTGATGCGGCGCTGCGCGAGACGGCCCACCGCGTCCTCCGACGGCGAGGCCGGCGCCTCGTTCGGCCACCACGCGACGACCGGGGCGTCGGGCAGCAGCAGCGGCATGACCATCCCGGCGCCCGCGTCCACGTCGGCCAGGGCGCCGTAGCCGCGGAGCAGGATGACCTCGCTGGCGCCGGCGTCGCCGCCGACCCGGATCTGGGCGTCGAGCCGCGGGGAGGCCCGGCGCTGCCCGCGGGCCAGCACGATCACCCGGCAGGGGTGCTCGCGGCTGGCCGTGTTCGCGGCGTCCACGGCCCGCTCCAGCTCCGGGCCGTCCTCGGTCAGCACGACCAGGGTCAGCACCCGGCCCAGCGCGAACACACCGCCGGACTCGCGGAGCTCGACGAGCTTGCGGTTGACCGCCGAGGTGGTGCTCGACGGGAGATCGATGATCACGATGGGGTCTCCGTCTTCTCCGCGACTGCCGTCGGTCCGCTCACGGCCGCCTCCAGTGGCGTCCGGTGCGGGCGAGCATCTCCTCGGCCGACACCGGACCCCAGGACCCCGCGGGGTAGGAGTCCGGGCCGCGCTCGTCGGCGGCCCAGTGCTCCAGCACCGGGTCCAGGATCTCCCACGACCGCTCGACCTCCTCGTTCACCGGGAACAGCGACGGCTCGCCCAGCAGCACGTCGAGGATGAGGCGCTCGTAGGCCTCCGGGGACGCCTCGGTGAACGCGTTGCCGTAGCCGAAGTCCATCGTGACGTCCCGGACCTCCATCTGGCTGCCCGGCACCTTCGATCCGAACCGCATGGTGACGCCCTCGTCCGGCTGCACCCGGATGACCAGGGCGTTCTGCCCCAGCTCCTCGGTCATCGTCGCGTCGAACGGCAGGTGCGGCGCACGCTTGAACACCACCGCGATCTCGGTGACGCGCCGGCCCAGGCGCTTGCCGGTGCGCAGGTAGAACGGCACGCCGGCCCAGCGGCGGTTCTCGACCTCACAGGTGATCGCGGCGAAGGTCTCCGTGGTGGACTCGGGGTTGAAGCCCTCCTCCTCCTTCAGCCCCGGCACCTGCTCGCCGCCCTGCCAGCCGCCCTCGTACTGGCCGCGGGCGGTGGTGGCGTCGAGCGGGTGCGCGAGCTTGACCGCCTTGAGGACCTTGATCTTCTCCGCACGCAGCTCGTCGGAGGAGAACGACGTCGGCTCCTCCATCGCGGTGAACGCGAGCAGCTGCAGCAGGTGGTTCTGGATGACGTCGCGGGCCGCGCCGATGCCGTCGTAGTAGCCGGCGCGACCGCCCAGGCCGATGTCCTCGGCCATGGTGATCTGGACGTGGTCGACGTAGTTGGCGTTCCAGATCGGCTCGAACAGCTGGTTGGCGAACCGCAGCGCCAGCACGTTCTGGACGGTCTCCTTGCCGAGGTAGTGGTCGATGCGGAACACCGAGTCCTCGGGGAAGACGTCGTTGACGATGGCGTTGAGCTCGATGGCCGAGGTCAGGTCGTGGCCGAACGGCTTCTCGATGACGACCCGCCGCCAGACGTCCGGGTCCTCCTGGGCCGACAGCCCGGAGCGGGCGAGCTGCTTGCAGACCACCGGGAACGCACCCGGCGGGATCGACAGGTAGAACGCGTGGTTGCCGCCGGTACCGCGCTTCTCGTCGAGCTCGCGCACGGTGCGCTCCAGCTCGTCGAAGGCGGCGTCGTCGTCGAAGGAGCCCTGGACGAACCGCAGCCCCTCGGCGAGGTGGTCCCACACCTCCTGCCGGAACGGGGTGCGGGCGTGCTCGCGCACGGCCTCGTAGACGACCTGGCCGAAGTCCTCGTTGTCCCAGTCGCGCCGGGCGAAACCGGTCAGGGCGAAGCCCGGCGGCAGCAGCCCCCGGTTGGCGAGGTCGTAGATCGCGGGCATGAGCTTCTTGCGTGACAGGTCCCCCGTCACTCCGAAGATCACCAGTCCGCAGGGGCCGGCGATCCGGGGGAGCCGCTTGTCACGGGGGTCGCGCAGCGGGTTGGTCCGTCCGCCGTTCGCGGTGGGCATCGCCCCTCCTAGTACTGGTGTTCTCGTGATCGGGACACCGGGTCACGGCTCTGTCGAGGGCCCTGTCGGGGGCTCCGTCGACGTCTGTGTCGATGTCTGTGTCGATGTCACGGCCCTGGCCAGGGTGACCAGCCCGGCGAGCCGGTCGGTCAGGTGCAGCCGGAGCACCGGACGTCCCCGGCGTCGCTGGTCGTCGATGACCGCCCGGGCCTGTGCCGCGTGCAGGCTATCCAGTCCCGGGCCGGGCGGCGAGGCGCCCGCGCCGACGGAGCCCGGAAGATCACCGCCGGGGCCGTCCCCGGTCAGGTGACAGTGCACCGCGAGGTCCGGTGCGCCGGTGTCGCCGCTGCGGCAGGCGGGGGCCCAGCCGAACGCGACGGGCAGCCCGAGCCGGGCCACCAGCGGCCCGCGCAGCACCGCGACCGAGGCGTCGGACTCCGGGTCCAGCCAGGCCGAGACGACCGCCGGGGCCCCGTCGGCGACGGCCGCCAGCGCGTCGAGCGCACCGGCGACGGTGCGGGTGCCGGCCGGCAGCCAGTCCCCGGCGTGCACCGCGATCCCGCCGTCGACGAACGACGGCGCGGGGTCGGTGCCGTCGGCGGGCGCGGGCGGGGCGGGCGCGAACGGGTCGGTGTCGAGCACCCGCCCGGCCAGCGCCGCGGCGGCCTGCCACAGCACGACCGCTGCCCCCGGTCCGGCGTCGAGCCGCACCGCGCCGTGGCCCGGCCCGGGCCGCGGCCCGGTGCCGTCGGCGTGCACGTCCACGACGCCCGCGGGAGCGGTGGGCTCGCGGGGGCCGGGGCCCGCGCCGACCGGCTCGTCGGGCGGCACCGGCACGACGGTGAGCCCGGCGGCGGTGAGCAGCGGGGCCAGCCAGCCGGTCAGGGTGGGGGAGCGCTCGACGTCGCGCAGGGCGAGCAGCGAGCCGCGGCCCGCGACGAGCGCGCCGGCCAGCAGCAGCGCCGGGTTGTCCGGGTCGTCGGCGGCCAGTGCGCGCTCGGCGGCCACGGCGTCGCCCAGGACCGCGGGCACGTCCGCTCCGGCGAGCCCCGCGGGGACCAGCCCGAGCGGTCCCAGCACGCCGAAACGGCCGGGCACGTCGGCGTCGAGGGTGACCACGACCGGACCGGGTTCGGCGGGGACGTCCAGCGGCGAGCCGGGCTCTGTCAGGTGCACGGTGCGCGCGGCGAGCGTCTGCGCACCGACCTCCTCGGCGATCGCGGCGGCGACCACCCGGGTGACTGCCGCGACGACCGGGTCGGTTCCCGCCGCGTCGGCGACGACGAGGACGGTCTCGGCGAGCTCACCGGACAGCGCCTCCGCGACCTGCACGGGGTCCGCGGAGTCCAGCGCGGTCAGCCGGGTCGCGTCCGGGGCGGTCCCGGCGACCACCCGGGCCGCGGCGACCGCGTCGGGCGTGCCGACGAGCAGCACCCGGTGCGCACCGGCGACGGCGAACCGCTCGCGCAGCGCGGCGACCTGGCCGACGAGTGGCCGGCTGCGGGTCGCGAGCCCGGCCCAGCCGGTGCGGGGCGGGGCGCCCGCCGCGCGGGGCCCCCACACGCTGGGGTCGCCGTCGGCGAGCCGGGAGGCGACGGTCTCGTCGGTCAGCTCGGCGGCGATCCGCCGGGCCGCCCCGGCGAACGGCTCACCGGCGAGCCGCACCCGCACCGGGGAGGGTGCGGGTGCGGCCGGGCCGCCGGCGGCGGCGGAGCCGAGGTCGGCCCCGTCGCCACCGGGAGTGACCTCGTCCAACTACTTCGCGGCGTCGAGCTGGCCGCGGACGGTGTCCTGCAGCTCGGTCCAGGACTTCTCGAACTTCTCGACGCCCTCGTTCTCCAGGGTGAGGAACACGTCGTCGAGGTCGATGCCCTGGCCCTCCAGGTCGGTGAAGACCTGCTGGGACGCCCCGGCGGTGTCGGTGACCTTGTCCCCGTTCACCTCGCCGTGGTCGGCGAAGGCCAGCAGGGTCTTCTCCGGCATCGTGTTGACGGTGTTGTCCACGACCAGCTCGGACACGTACAGCGTGTCCGGGTAGTCGGGGTTCTTCACCCCGGTCGAGGCCCACAGCGGGCGCTGGGCGTGCGCACCCTTCGCGGCGAGGGCGTCCCAGCGGGCGCCGGAGAACGCGTCGCGGTAGGCGGCGTAGGCCAGCCGCGAGTTCGCGACGGCCGCCTTCCCGCGCAGACCGAGCGCCTCCTCGCCGCCGACCGCCTCGAGCCGCTTGTCGATCTCGGAGTCCACACGGGACACGAAGAACGAGCCGACCGAGTGGATCCGGGACAGGTCCTGCCCGTTCTCCAGGGCCTGCTCCAGGCCGGTCAGGTAGGCGTCCATCACGAGCTTGTAGCGCTCGACGGAGAAGATCAGCGTCACGTTCACGCTGATGCCCTCGGCGGTCGCCCGGGTGATGGCCGGCAGGCCCTCCTCGGTCGCCGGGATCTTCACCAGCAGGTTCGGCCGGTCGACGGCCTTGGACAGCTCGCTCGCCTGGGCGGCGGTGCCCTCGGTGTCGTGCGCCAGCCCCGGGTCCACCTCCAGGGAGCCCCGGCCGTCGACGCCGCCGGTGCGCTCGAAGACGCCGGAGAACACGTCGCAGGCCTGCTGCACGTCGGCGACGGTGATCTCGCGGATCGCGGTGTCGACGTCGGCGCCGCGGGCGGCGAGCTCGCGGACCTGCGCGTCGTAGGCGGCGCCGTCGGACAGCGCCCCCGCGAAGATCGTCGGGTTGGTGGTGACCCCGACGACGTGCTTGTCCTCGATGAGCTCGGCCAGGTTGCCCGAGCTCAGCCGTTCGCGGGACAGGTCGTCGAGCCAGATGGAGACTCCGGCCGCGGAGAGTGCGGCCAGTCGGTCGTTGCTCACGTTCGCTCCCTTCACGCCGTCGTCGCGGCGAGGGTCTCCCGCGCGGCGTCGGCGACGGTGTCGGCGGTGAAGCCGAACTTCTCGAACAGGGTGGCGGCGTCGGCGCTGGCACCGAAGTGCTCGATGGACACCGAGCGCCCGGCGTCACCCACGACGGCGCGCCACGGCATCGCGATCCCGGCCTCGACCGAGACCCTGGCCCGCACCGCGGACGGCAGGACCGACTCGCGGTAGGCCTCGTCCTGGGCGTCGAACCACTCGACGCACGGCATGGACACCACACGGGTACCGACGCCGTCGGCCTCCAGCTTCTTCCGCGCCTCGACCGCGAGGTGCAGCTCGGAGCCGGTGGCGACGATCACGACCTGCGGGACGCCGGTCGAGGCGTCGGACAGCACGTAGCCGCCGCGCGCGACGCCCTCGGCGGAGGTGCCCGGCAGGGTCGGCACGTTCTGGCGGGTCAGCGCGAACCCGATCGGCCCGTCCGACGGGCGCTCCAGCGCCGCCTTCCAGGCGTAGACGGTCTCGTTGGCGTCACCGGGGCGGACCACCGACAGGCCCGGGATCGCGCGCAGCGCGGCCAGGTGCTCGATCGGCTGGTGGGTCGGGCCGTCCTCGCCGAGACCGATCGAGTCGTGCGTCCACACGTAGATCGGGTTGGTCTTCATCAGGGCGGCGAGGCGGACCGCCGGGCGCATGTAGTCGGAGAACACCAGGAAGGTGCCGCCGTAGGCGCGGGTCGGGCCGTGCAGGGCGATGCCGTTGAGGACCGCGCCCATCGCGTGCTCGCGGACACCGAAGTGCAGCGTGCGGCCGTACGGAGAGGTCGTCCACATGCCGGTCGAGGCCGACTTCGGGCCGAACGAGTCGACGCCCTTCATCGTGGTGTTGTTCGACTCCGCGAGGTCGGCCGAGCCGCCCCACAGCTCCGGCAGCACCTCGGCCAGCGCGCCGAGCACGGTGCCGGAGGCCTTGCGGGTCGCCAGGCCCTTCTCGTCGGTGTCGAAGTGCGGCAGCGCGTCCGCCCAGCCCTCGGGGAGCTTCTTCGCGAGCAGCCGGTCCAGCAGCTGCTTGCGCTGCGGCTCGCGCTGCGCCCACTCGTCGAAGGTGCCCTGCCAGGTGTCGTGCGCGGCGCGGGAGCGCTCGCCGACGGCCCGGGTGTGGGCGAGGACGTCGGCGTCGACCTCGAAGTCCTGGTCCGGGTCGAACCCGAGGACCTTCTTGACCTCGCGGACCTCGTCGTCACCGAGCGCCGAGCCGTGCGCGGCACCGGTGTTCATCTTGTTCGGCGACGGGTAGCCGATCACGGTCTTGAGCACGATGATCGACGGACGGCCGGTCTCGGCCTTCGCCGCCTCGAGCGCGGCGAGGATGCCGGTGACGTTCTCGCCGCCCTCGACGACCTGCACGTGCCAGCCGTAGGCCTCGTACCGCTTCGCGGTGTCCTCGTTGAACGCGATGTTGGTGTCGTCCTCGATGGAGATCTCGTTCGCGTCGTAGATCACCGTGAGGTTGCCGAGCTCCTGGCGGCCGGCCAGCGACGACGCCTCCGAGGTGACGCCCTCCTCGATGTCGCCGTCGGAGGCGATCACGTAGATCTGGTGGTCGAACGGCGAGGACCCCTCGGGGGCGTCCGGGTCGAACAGGCCGCGCTCGCGGCGGGCGGCGATCGCCATCCCGACGGCAGAGGACAGCCCCTGGCCCAGCGGGCCGGTGGTCATCTCGACGCCGCGGGTGTGGCCCCACTCCGGGTGGCCCGGGGTGAGCGAGCCCCACGTGCGGAGGCTCTCGAGGTCCTCGCGCTCCAGGCCGTAGCCGGCCAGGTAGAGCTGGATGTAGAGGGTGAGGCTGGAGTGGCCCGCGGAGAGCACGAACCGGTCGCGGCCCATCCAGTCCGGGTCGGCCGGGTCGTGGCGCATGACGCGCTGGAACAGCGTGTACGCCAGCGGGGCCAGGCTCATCGCGGTGCCGGGGTGTCCGCTGCCGCACTTCTGGACCGCGTCCGCGGCCAGTACACGGATGGTGTCCACGGCCCTGCGGTCGAGGTCGGTCCAGTCGTCGGGGACGTGCGCGCGGGTGAGCGCGGCGACGGCGCTGTCCCCGGCGTGGGGGGACGTAGCGGTCTCGGACAAGGCGATGGCTCCTGTACTCGCGTCGACGATCGTCGGTCTGCCGGTGGTGGATCCGGATGTCCGCCCGGTGGTCGCGGCCACTGCGGTGGCGGCGACGTCGGCGGGTGTGGTGACCCGGACCACCTGGCGGCATCCTCGCCGCCCCGACCCGGAACACCCTACTGCTCACGCCCGCGGCCTGCGGCTTTGCGCCTCGTGGCGTTCAGCGGACCGGGGCGCCGAGGTCGGTGTACCCGGCGGGCCCGCGACGCATGCCACCGGTTAGCATCGACGCGCTGTAGAACTAGGGAGGTCGCCACCGCGGCTACCCACCCGGTGTCCACGGCACCGAGCCGGTGCGGCCCCTCGGGCGGCGCGGCACGGGATCACTACGTCGAACCGAGCGAGGTACGAACAGGTGAGCGCACCCGCGTCAGGGCGGAGCCGGGCCGACGAGGCCGGAGTGCCGGCCGAGCACGTCCCGGCCGGACCGGACGCCGCGCCGGCGGCGACGCCCCCCGCCACGACCGTGGTGGTCCCGGCGGCACCGACCGGGCGCCTCGCCCGCGCCCGCGCCACGGTGGCGGCCTATCTGGGCCTCACCAAGACGCGGATCATCGAGCAGCTGCTCGTCGTCACCGTGCCCGCCATGTTCCTGGCCCAGCGCGGCGTGCCGTCGCTGCTGCTGATCGCGGCCACCCTGGTCGGCGGCGCGATGGCGGCCGCCGCGGCGCACGCGCTGAACTGCGTCGTCGACGCCGACATCGACCAGAAGATGGCGCGCACCGCCCGCCGTCCGCTGGCACGGGGACAGGTCCCCACCCGCAACGCCCTGGTGTTCGGCCTGGTCCTGGCCGCGCTGAGCTCGGTGTGGCTGGGCCTGACCACGAACTGGCTCGCCGCGGTGCTGTCGCTGGCGGCGATCGCGTTCTACGTGCTGGTCTACACGATGCTGCTCAAGCGGCGGACCTCGCAGAACATCGTGTGGGGCGGTGCCGCCGGCTGCATGCCGGTGGTGATCGGCTGGGCCGCGGTGACCGGCACCGTCGAGTGGCCCGCGCTGGTCATGTTCGGTGTGATCTTCTTCTGGACGCCGCCGCACTTCTGGGCCCTGGCGATGCGCTACCGCGAGGACTACGCCGCCGCCGGGGTGCCGATGCTCCCGGTCGTCGCGCCCGCGCCCGCGGTGTCGGTGCGCATCGTCGTCTACAGCTGGGTGATGGTGGCCTGGAGCCTGCTCCTGCTGCCGGTGACGTCGTGGGTGTACCTCGCGGTGGCGCTGCTCGGCGGGGCCTACTTCGTGTTCCGGGCGCACCGGCTGCACCACCAGGTGAAGGAGGGCGGCGAGATCTCCCCGATGCCGCTGTTCCACCTGTCGAACATCTACCTGTGCGTGCTGTTCGCGGCGATCGCCGTGGACGCCGCGCTGGGGCTGCCGGTCCTGTTCTGAGCCCGGACCGGCAGCCCGCCGGGGTGTGACCGGTCAGCGCAGCAGGTCCGGGGTCTCCCACTCCGTGCCCAGCACGTGGTGGTCCAGGAACGCCCACACCGTGCGGTACCAGACCTTCGCGTGGTTCGGGGCGAGCACCCAGTGGTTCTCGTCGGGGAAGTACAGGAACCGGTGCGGGTTGGTCTCCGGGTCGGCCTGCCGGGACACCAGGTCCCACCACAGCCGCAGCCCCTCGCCGATCGGCACCCGGTAGTCGCGGTTGCCGTGGATCACCAGCATCGGGGTGACGATCGCGTCGGCGTGCCGGTGGGGGCTGTTGGCGTGCGCCATCGCCGGGATCATCTCGGTCAGCCAGTACTCGGCGTGGTCGGTCGTCGGACCGAACTGGTCGAGCGCCCACAGGCTGGCGTGGGTGACGATCGCGGCGAACCGGTCGGTGTGCCCGGCGACCCAGTTGGCCATGTAGCCGCCGAAGGAGCCGCCCATCGCCGCGGTGCGGGTGTCGTCGACGTCGGGCCGGGCGATGGCGGCGTCGGTGGCGGCCATCAGGTCGGTGAACGGTGCGCCGCCCCAGGAGCCCCAGCCCCGCTGGACGAAGTCCTGGCCGTAGCCGGTCGACAGGGCCGGGTCGGGGAGCAGCACGGCCCAGCCGCGTGCGGCCATCAGCCACGGGTTCCACCGCCACGACCAGGCGTTCCAGCTGGCCAGCGGGCCGCCGTGGATCCACAGCAGCAGCGGGGCCGGGTGCTCGGCGTCGGTGCCCTCGGGCAGGACCAGCCAGGCACGGACCCGGGTGCCGTCGGCGGCGGTGGTCTCCAGCTCGGTGAGCGAACCGGGCAGTGCGGGCGCCGCGGCGGGCGCGGGCAGGTACTCCGGGACGGCGTCGTGGCCGTCGGCGGGGATCCGGACCGGCGCGGGGGGCGCGTCGTAGGCGTGGCGCAGTGCGTGGACCCACCGCCCGTCCGGTGACGGGCACGGGTCGGAGTAGGTGCCGTGGTCGCCGGTCAGCCGGGTGACGGTGTCGTCCTCCCCGGTCGCGCCCAGGTCGATCCGGAACAGCGGGCCGCGGCCGTTCTCGTCGGCGGTGACCACCAGCGCGGCCCCGTCGCGGGTCCAGCGCGCCGCGGTGGGCCACCGGTCCCAGCCCGGTGCCACCGGGCGCGGTGCGCCACCGGCGAGCGGGACCAGGACCAGGTCGGTGCGCGGCGCGACCTCCGGGGTGGAGACGCGTTCGCGCAGCGCGACGACGGTCCGCCCGTCCGGGCTGATCCGGGGCGCGGCGTACTCGTGGCCGTCGTCGTCGGTGAGGTCGCGGTGCTCCCCGGACGCGGTGTCGACCACGACCAGGCCCGGCCGCCAGGTGCCGTGGCCGTGCGCGCGGTTCCAGCCGGTCACCACCGAGCCGCCGTCGGGGGAGACGTCGAACGCGGTCTCGTCCAGCGCGCGGCCCGGCGCCGGGGTGAGGTCCTGCCAGGGGTCGGTGTCCCCGGGCCTGGACAGGAGCAGCCGTTCCTCGGCCGGGCCGAGGTCGTGGTCCCAGTGCCGCACCGGGTACCCGGTGTGCAGGATCGCGGTGACCTTGCCCTCGGTGCGCGCGCTGCGGCGCTGCTCGTCCTCGTCGGTCGTGGTGGCACCGGGCAGCGTGGGGGAGGACACGACGACCGTCCCCGCGTCGGCGGCGACGGCGACCGCGGAGATCCCGCCGGGCCGCGCTCCGGCGGGCTCGGCCTCGCCCCCGGCCGCCGGGAGGCGCCACAGCGAGGTCGGCGGCTCGGCCTCCCCGGTGGCGTCGGGGTCGGGGCGGGCCGACCGGAACAGCAGGTCGCCGTCGGGGGTGAAGACCGGCCCGGACTCGCCGGCCGCACCCCGGGTCAGCCGCCGCGCCGGGGCCTCGCCCGCGGGGTCGATCTCCCACAGGGCGGTCCGGTAGCGGGTGCCGTCGGCGTCGAGCTCGGCGACGCCGGTGACCAGGCGCTGCCCGTCGGGGGACAGGGTGAGCCCGCCGAGGCGGGGGAGCGCGACGTAGGCGTCGAGGTCGTGGAACGGGGTGTCGGTCACGCCGTCGGTTCTACCGCACACCGCGCGGCGGACCGACCCCCCGTGGCGCCTCGTCAGGGGACGAGCAGCACCTTGCCGGTGGTGCGGCGGCCCTGCAGGTCGTCATGGGCGGTGCGGGCCTCCGCCAGGCCGTAGCGGTGCCCGATACGCACGTCGAGGCGGCCCGCGGCGACCTCGCCGTACACGGCCGCCGCGCGGGCGCGCAGCTCGTCGGTGGTGGCGATGTAGTCGAACAGCTTCGGGCGGGTCAGGTACAGCGACCCCGCCGCGTTGAGCCGCTGCGGGTCGAACGGCTCGACCGGGCCGGACGCGGCGCCGTAGAGCACCAGCGTGCCGCGACGGCGCACCGAGGCCAGGCTCGCGTCGAACGTGCTGCGCCCGACCGAGTCGAACGCCGCGTGCACGCCCTCGCCGCCGGTGAGGTCGCGGACGGCGGCGGCCAGGTCGTCGACCGCGGTGTAGTCGATCACCTCGTCGGCACCGGCCCCGCGGGCCAGCTCGGCCTTCTCCGGCGTCGACGTCGTGGCGATCACCCGGGCGCCCTTCGCGACGGCCAGCTGGGTGAGCAGCAGCCCGACGCCCCCGGCCGCGGCGTGCAGCAGGATCGTCTCCCCGCCGCGCAGCGGGAAGCAGTCGGTGACCAGGAAGTGCGCGGTCATGCCCTGCAGCGCCGCACCGACCGCGACGTCGTCGGCGACGCCCTCGGGCACCGGGACGGCCTTCGCCCACGGCACGGCGACCTGCTCGGCGTAGCTGCCCAGGGTGTTGGCCCAGGCGATCCGGTCCCCGACCGCGACGCCGTCGACGTCCGGGCCCAGCGCGGTGACCCGGCCCGCGCCCTCCAGCCCCGCGACGTAGGGCGTCGGCATCGGGTAGATGCCCTCGCGCTGGTAGGTGTCGATGAAGTTCACCCCGGCCGCGGCGACCTCCACCAGCACCTCGCCCGGACCCGGGACCGGGGCGTCGGTGTCGACGACCTCCAGCACCTCGGACCCGCCGGGCTCCCGCACCCGTACCGCACGCATGTGTCCTCCTCGTCGCTCGCCGCTGCTGCCGTGCCGATCATGCCCTCACGCGTCGCGGCGCAGCATCCGGGAGACGAGCACGACCGCGGCGACGATGGTCCGGCGCGCCGCGAGCCAGGTGCGCGCGACGAGACCGTCGGTCGGCAGCGGGTCGCGCAGCACGTCGTTCGGACCGACCCGCGCCGCTCAGGCCGACGCGGTGGCCGGCTCCGGGGCGGTGTCCGCCGGGTCACCGGTCGGGGTGGCGCGGGGGTCGACGGCGGATGGCCGGGTCGCGGTCCCGGCCCACACCCAGGCGGCCGCGGCGGCGGTCAGCCCGGCGCCGAGCACGTGCAGCGACACCAGCAGCTCCGGGACCCCGAGGGCGTACTGGACCCCGCCGAGCGCGCCCTGGGCGAGGACGACCACGACGAGCACCCGGAAGCGGCGCAGCAGAGCCTGCGGGGCGGACACCGCGCGCAGCAGGAACCCGAGCCCGACCAGGGTCCCGAGGTAGAGGAACAGGGTGTCGACGTGCAGCTGCGCGAGCGCGGGGATCGGCACGTCCAGGCGCGGGGTCTCCGGGTCGCCGCCGTGCGGACCCGCCGCGGTGACCAGCGTCCCGGCGACGAGCAGCACCGCGAGCACCGCGGTGGAGAACAGCACCAGGCCGCGCCCGGCGGCGGGCACGGTGCGGGTCGCCGGGCCGTCGGCCTCGGTCGCCGCGCCGACGAACAGCACCGACAACCAGACCAGCACCATCGAGGCGAGGAAGTGCAGCATCACCGTCCACCAGGCCAGCCCGAGGAGCACCGTGATGCCGCCGATGACGGCCTGCGCGACGACGCCGAGCGGCATGGCCAGTGCGAGCGCGGTGAGGCGGCGCCTGCGGGGCCGGGTGAACAGGGCCCCGAGCAGCGCGGCGCCGGCGAACAGCACGACCAGGATGCCGAGCAGCCGGTTGGAGAACTCGATCCACATGTGCAGCGGCGCGATCTCGGCGTGGTCGACCGGGATCATGCTGCCCGGCTCGCACTGCGGCCAGGTCGAGCAGCCGAGCCCCGAGCCGGTGACCCGCACGACCGATCCGGTCACCCCGATCCCGATCTGGGCGACGAGGTTCGCGATCGTGAGCCGGCGCATCAGCACCGGCGGGGTGGAGGGCACGCGCGACGACAGCACACTACACATCGTAGAAGATGCGGCTCAGGTCCAGCGCACCAGCCGCGACGCCGCCACCCCGGCGACGACGGCCCACCCGGTGAGCACCAGCAGCGGCCCGGCCGAGGGGAACTCGCCCGCGCCGAGCGCCGACCGCAGCGCCTCGGCCAGCGCCCCGGACGGGAGCCACGGGGCGATCGCCGCCAGCGGTCCCGGCAGGTCCGCGACCGGCACCACGATCCCGCCCGCCAGCAGCAGCGCGAACCACACCAGGTTGGCGACGGCGAGCACGATCTCCGCCCGCAGCGTCCCGCCCAGCAGGATGCCCAGCGCCCCGAACGCGGCCGCGCCGAGCAGCACGGCCAGCGCGGCGCCGTCGAGCCGGGCCCCGGCCGGGGACCAGCCCAGCAGCGCGGCGAGCACGCCGAGCAGCACCACCTGGATCACGACGACGGCGGCGACCGCGGCCAGCCGCCCGCACACCAGCAGCCAGCGGGGCAGCGCCGTCGCGGCGAGCCTGCGCAGCGCGCCGTAGCGTCGGTCGAAGCCGAGCGCGATGGCCTGGCTGGTGAACGCCGAGCTCATCACGGCCAGCGCCAGCATGGCGGCGAACAGCCACGCCACCCGCGGCTCCGGGGCGGGCACCGCCGGGACGAGCGTGAGCCCGGCCAGCAGGGCCGCCGGGATGAGCAGGGTCAGCAGCACCTGTTCGGCGTTGCGCAGCGCGAGCCGGGTCTCCAGGCCGCCCTGGGCCCGCAGCATCGTCAGCGCACGGCCGCGGCCGGGCGCGGGGGTGAACATGCCGTCGGGGAACGGCGGTGCCGTCGGCGGGGTCCTCACGAGCGCAGCTCCCGTCCGGTGAGGTCGAGGAAGACGTCCTCCAGGCTGCGGCGCACGACCTGGACGTCGTCGGCGAGCACACCCTGGTCGGCACACCACGAGGTGATGGCGGCGAGCGCGGCCGGGTCGATCCGGCCGCGGACCCGGTAGCGGCCGGCGGACGTCTCGCAGCTGGCGTAGCCGGCGGGCAGCCGGGCGTCGAGACCGTCGACGTCCATCCCCGGCCGGGCCCGGAAGCGCAGCTCGGTCTGGTCGCCCGCGGTCAGCTGCGCCGGCGAGCCGTGCGCCACGACCCGGCCGTGGTCGATGATCACGACGTCGTCGGCGAGCTGTTCGGCCTCGTCCATCAGGTGGGTGGTCAGCAGCACCCCGACGCCGTCGCGGCGCAGCGCCCGCACCAGGTCCCACACCAGGTGGCGGGCCTGCGGGTCGAGACCGGCGGTCGGCTCGTCGAGGAACACCAGCTCCGGGCGCCCGACGACGGCGCAGGCCAGCGCCAGGCGCTGCTGCTCCCCGCCGGAGAGCCGCTTGTACGGCGTGCCCGCCCGCGGTCGCAGCCCGAGCACGTCGAGGAGCATGTCCACGTCGAGCGGGTGCGCGGCGCAGTCGGCGACCAGGTGCAGCATCTCCCCGGTCCGCACGGCCGGGTAGGCGCCGCCGCCCTGCGGCATGACGCCCACGCGGGGGCGGACGGCCTCGTCGGCCGGGTCGTGGCCGAGTACCCGCACCCGCCCGGCCGAGGGCGCCCGGAAGCCGGTGCTCACCTCGACGGTCGAGGACTTGCCGGCGCCGTTCGGGCCGAGCAGCGCGAGGACCTCGCCGCGGGCCAGGTCGAGGTCGATCCCGTCGACGGCGGTCGTGGTGCCGTAGCGCACGACGAGGCCGCGGATCTCCAGGGCGGCGCTCACCGGGCGGGCTCCGTGTCCGAGGACGCGCGGGTCCCGGCGGGGGCGTCGCCCGGGGTGCCCGCGCCGTCGGCGTCGTCGGGGCCGCCGGGGCCGTCGGCGGCCGCGTCGTCGGGGGCGCGGATCAGCCGCGCGACCACGTACAGCGCGAGGGCGTACATGACCGCGCCCGCGGTGATCGCCAGCGGCAGCTGGAAGCCCCGGAAGAAGAAGTCGGCGCCGGTGGGCGGCACGACCAGGGCCAGCACCACCGACAGCAGCAGCAGGCCTCGCCGGTAGAACGGCATGGCCCGGGTGACGACCAGCGGCAGCAGGGCCCAGAACAGGTACCAGGGGTGCACGACCGGGCCGAGCAGCACGACCGCGCCGAGCCCGAGGCCGGTGCCGGTGACCGGGTCGACCGTGCCGCACAGACAGCCCAGCAGCAGCACGACCACGATGACCACGATCGGCAGCACGAACAGGCTGCGCATCAGGCCCATCGTGGTGTCGAGATGGTCGCCGAGCCCGGCGAGCCTGCCGACCTGCCCGGCGAGCAGGCCGAGATTGGTGCTGATCGACATGGGGGAGATGAGCGCGCTGGGCGCCGACAGCCCGCGCACCCAGTTGAAGCCCAGCCCGGTGGCGAGGCTGAAGAAGGTCAGCACCGCGGCGGCGATCGCGGACAGCCACGCGGTCGTGACGGCCCAGTCGACGAGCCTGCCGCCGCGCCTGCGGACCAGGTACACGCCGACGAACCCCAGCGCGAGCAGCGCGGGGAGCTTCACCGAGGCGGCGGCGACGATCAGCGCGGCGCCGGCGGTGATCCGCCACCAGGGCTGCACGGTGTCGTCGCGGCCGAGCATCACCCAGAGCCCGAGCAGCATCAGCGGCAGCATGATCGACTCGTTGTGGATGCCGCTGACCATGTGGAACAGCACCAGCGGGTTCGCCGCGCCGAGCCACAGGACCAGCCCGGCGTCGAGGTCGAAGCGCGACGCGAGCCGCGGCAGCACCCACACCAGCAGGGCGACCCCGGCGAGCGCCAGCAGCCGGTGCTCCAGGATCCCGAGGACGACGTTGTCCCCGGACAGCGCGGTGATCCCGCGGCCCAGGCCGAGGAACAGCGGGCCGTAGGGCGCCGGGGTGTCGCGCCAGACCGTGGGGATGCCGCGGACCAGCGGGTCGTCGATGCCGAGCGCCTGCGCCGGGCCGATCGAGTACGGGTCGATCCCGCGGGCGAGCGTCGCGCTCTGGGCGAGGTAGCTGTAGATGTCCTTCGAGAACATCGGCGGCGCCAGGGCCAGCGGCACCCCCCACAGGATCGCGGTGCGGCCGAGCTCGCGACGCTCGGGCGCGGGGTGCCGCGCCCCGCGGGTGGTGAGCATCCGGGCGATCCACAGCCAGGCCGTGACCACCATCAGCAGGCCCGCGTAGGTGATGGCGATGGCCAGGGTGACGTTGCGCGCGGGCAGCCCGATCACGCGCAGCCCGTTCAGCGGGTTCGGCACCGGGAACGCCCCGGAACCCAGCGCGCTGATCCCCATCAGGAGCGCGCCGGTCAGGCCGAGGATCCGCGCGATCCGGGCCTGCTCGCGCAGGCCGCGCCGGGCCCGGTGGCCGGTCGACGGCGGTGCGGCGGGGGGATCGGACGGCGCCGCACGCGTCGGGGGGTCGTCGCGCCCGGACGGGGCGACCTCGGGCGTCACCATGGGAGAAGAGGCTAGTGGTGCCGCCGCGGGGGGGCCGGTACCGGCCCTCACCTGCGGGTGGAGTGAGCCCGGTCACCGCGGTGGGGGGCCTGTTTTGCCGTGCCGACCGATATACGCAACACTGGTGTTGTGAAAACGGACCGGACAGCGCCGCGGCGCCTCGACGACCCTGCCTGCGGGCACGGCGTCGCGGGCGACGCCGTGGTGCCCGCCGGATCCGGGACGGGTACCCGCGCCCTCGTGGCGCGGGTGCTCATGGAGCAGGGTCCGGTCACGGCCGCCGTCGTGGCGGCCGAGCTGGAGCTCACCGAGGCCGCCGTGCGCCGGCACCTCGACGCGCTGATCGTCGACGGCGAGGCGGAGGCCCGGGCCCCGGCCCGGTCCGCCCGGCCGCGGGGCCGGGGTCGTCCGGCCCGGGAGTACCTGCTCACCGACACGGGCCGGGTCCGGTTCGGGCACGGGTACGACGACCTGGCCACCCAGGCTCTGCGCTTCCTCGCCGAGACGGCGGGGGAGGAGGCGGTCGACGCCTTCGCCCGGCACCGGGTGCGCGAGCTGCTCGGGTCCGACCTCGACGCGGTGACCGCTCCGGCGGATCCCGCGGAGCGGGTCGAGGCGCTCGCCCGTGTGCTCAGCGCCCGCGGCTACGCCGCACAGACCCGGCGCGGCGGGTTCGGGGTGCAGCTGTGCCAGCACCACTGCCCGGTCGCCCACGTGGCCACCGAGTTCCCGGAGCTCTGCGAGGCCGAGACGCGTGCCTTCGCCGATCTGCTGGGCACGCACGTCCAGCGGTTGGCCACGATCGCCCGCGGCGACGCCGCGTGCACCACACACGTGCCGCTCGAGGATCCCGAACTCCTCGCGCGGGTACGGGACAGGGGAGCCGCGGGTACCGCGCAGCTCCCACCACCACGGTCCCCGAAAGGGAGGCAGTCCTTATGACGACCACTCCTGATGTGCGCACCGAGCTCACGCAGGAGGAGACGATCGCGGCGCTCGGCCGGTACGACTTCGGCTGGGCCGACTCCGACGAGGCGGGCTCCATCGCGAAGCGTGGCCTGTCCTCGGAGGTCGTCGCCGACATCTCCCGCCTGAAGAGCGAGCCCGAGTGGATGCTGGAGTTCCGGCAGAAGGCGCTCGACATCTTCGGCAAGAAGCCGATGCCGCGCTGGGGCTCCGACCTGTCCGGGATCGACTTCGACAACATCAAGTACTTCGTGCGCTCCTCGGAGAAGCAGGCCGCCACCTGGGAGGACCTGCCCGAGGACATCAAGAACACCTACGACAAGCTGGGGATCCCGGAGGCCGAGAAGGCCCGCCTGGTCTCCGGTGTCGCCGCGCAGTACGAGTCCGAGGTCGTCTACCACTCGATCCGCGAGGACCTCGAGCAGCAGGGCGTCATCTTCCTGGACACCGACACCGCGCTGAAGGAGCACCCGGAGCTGTTCCGGGAGTACTTCGGCTCGGTCATCCCGTCCGGTGACAACAAGTTCTCCGCCCTGAACTCCGCGGTCTGGTCCGGCGGCTCGTTCATCTACGTCCCGCCGGGTGTGCACGTCGACATCCCGCTGCAGGCCTACTTCCGGATCAACACCGAGAACATGGGCCAGTTCGAGCGGACGCTGATCATCGTCGACGAGGGTGCCTACGTGCACTACGTCGAGGGCTGCACCGCGCCGATCTACAAGACCGACTCGCTGCACTCGGCCGTCGTCGAGATCGTGGTCAAGAAGGGCGGCCGCTGCCGCTACACCACGATCCAGAACTGGTCGAACAACGTCTACAACCTGGTCACCAAGCGCGCCAAGGCCGAGGAGGGCGCGACCATGGAGTGGGTCGACGGCAACCTCGGCTCCAAGGTGACCATGAAGTACCCGGCCGTGTGGTTGATGGGCGAGCACGCCAAGGGCGAGGTCCTCTCGATCGCGTTCGCGGGCGAGGGCCAGCACCAGGACGCCGGCGCCAAGATGGTCCACCTCGCGCCCAACACCTCCTCGACGATCGTGTCGAAGTCGGTGGCGCGTGGCGGCGGCCGTACGTCCTACCGCGGCCTGATCCAGGTCAACCCGCGCGCACGCAACTCCCGGTCCACGGTGAAGTGCGACGCGCTGCTGGTCGACACGATCTCCCGCTCCGACACCTACCCCTACGTCGACATCCGCAACGACGACGTGTCGATGGGGCACGAGGCCACCGTCTCCAAGGTCTCCGACGACCAGCTCTTCTACCTGATGAGCCGCGGTCTGACCGAGGACGAGGCCATGGCCATGGTCGTGCGCGGGTTCGTCGAGCCCATCGCGCGCGAGCTGCCGATGGAGTACGCGCTGGAGCTGAACCGGCTGATCGAGCTGCAGATGGAGGGTTCCGTCGGATGACGACGAGTGAGGTTGCCGGTCTCGCGCCCGAGCTGAAGGGCGCCAAGGAGGGGCAGGGCGAGGTCCCGATCGCCTCCGCCGGCGAGCGCTTCCAGTCCTTCGACGTGGCCGCGTTCGAGGTGCCCGGGGGCCGCGAGGAGAACTGGCGGTTCACCCCGCTGCGCCGGCTCAAGGGCCTGCACGACGGCAGCGCCGCGTTCGAGGGCACCGCGGCGGTCTCGGTCACCGAGACCGCCGGGGTGACCGTCGAGAAGGTCGGCCGCGACGACGCCCGGATCGGCGAGGGCGGTGTCCCGTTCGACCGGGTCGCCGCCGCGGCCTGGTCCGGGTTCGGCGAGGCCACCCTGGTGACCCTGGACGGGGAGAAGCTCGACCCGGTGACCATCACCGTCGACGGCCCCGGCGAGGGCGTCACGGCGGCCGGCCACCTGCACATCCGCACCACCCCTCACACGCAGGCGACGGTCGTCGTCGTGCACCGGGGGTCGGGCGTGCTGGCCGACAACACCGAGGTCGTGCTGGGTGACGGTTCGCACCTCACACTGGTCGTGACCGAGGAGTGGGCCGACGACGCCGTGCACGTGGGCGCCGAGCACTACTCGATCGGGCGCGACGCCACCCTGCGGGCCACCACGGTCCAGCTGGGCGGCGACCTGGTCCGGGTCTCCTCGACCGTGCGCTACGCCGGCCCCGGCGGCGACGCCGAGCTCCTCGGGCTCGGGTTCACCGACGCCGGCCAGCACCTGGAGCAGCGCCTGCTGGTGGACCACGCGGTGCCGAACTGCAAGTCCAACGTGCTCTACAAGAACGCGCTGCAGAGCCTCACGAAGGACTCCTCGCACGTGGTGTGGATCGGCGACGTGCTGATCCGGGCCGCCGCGGAGAACACCGAGACCTTCGAGTTCAACCGGAACCTGGTGCTCACCGAGCACTGCCGCGCCGACTCCGTGCCCAACCTGGAGATCGAGACCGGCGAGATCGTGAGCGCCGGCCACGCCAGCGCCACCGGCCGGTTCGACGACGAGCAGCTGTTCTACCTGCGCAGCCGCGGCATTCCCGAGGACCAGGCCCGCCGCCTCGTCGTCCGCGGGTTCTTCGGCGAGGTCCTCAACAAGATCACGCTGCCGGAGCTCAAGGAGCGACTGGAAGCGGCCGTCGAGGCCGAGCTCGCCCTGACCGGCGTCTGATCCCACACCCTTCCCGAATACGGAGCGACCACCACAGATGTCCACTCTGGAGATCAAGGACCTGCACGCCTCGGTCGAGACGGCCGAGGATGGTCCCAAGGAGATCCTGCGCGGCGTGAACCTCACCGTCCGCGCGGGCGAGACGCACGCGATCATGGGGCCGAACGGCTCCGGCAAGTCCACGCTGGCCTACGCCATCGCCGGGCACCCGAAGTACACCGTCACCGGCGGCGAGGTGCTCCTCGACGGCGAGAACGTCCTGGAGATGTCGGTCGACGAGCGGGCGCGGGCCGGGCTGTTCCTGGCCATGCAGTACCCGGTCGAGGTCCCGGGTGTGTCGATGGCGAACTTCCTGCGCTCGGCGGCCACCGCCACCCGCGGCGAGGCGCCCAAGCTGCGGACCTGGGTCAAGGAGGTCAAGGACGCCATGGCCGGCCTCGACATCTCCCCGGAGTTCGCCGACCGCTCGGTCAACGAGGGCTTCTCGGGCGGTGAGAAGAAGCGCCACGAGGTGCTCCAGCTCGAGCTGCTGAAGCCGAAGTTCGCCGTGCTCGACGAGACCGACTCCGGCCTCGACGTCGACGCCCTGCGCGTCGTGTCCGAGGGCGTGAACCGGTACCGCTCCGACGGCGAGACCGGCGTCCTGCTGATCACGCACTACACGCGGATCCTGAACCACATCAAGCCGGACCGCGTGCACGTGTTCGCCGGTGGCCGTGTCGTCGAGTCCGGCGGCCCGGAGCTGGCCGACGAGCTGGAGAAGAACGGCTACGTCCGGTTCACCCAGGCTGCCGCGGCGGTCTGACATGACCCTCACCCACGGAACCGGGACCACGGCCGGCGCTGCTCTCGGTGCCGACGCCGTGGCCCGGATCCGGGCGGACTTCCCGATCCTCGCGCGCACCGTGCGCGAGGAGAAGCCGCTGGTCTACCTCGACTCCGGTGCGACCTCCCAGCGGCCGCGCCAGGTGCTCGACGCCGAGCGCACGTTCCTGGAGCGGCACAACGCTGCCGTCCACCGGGGCGCGCACCAGCTCGCCGAGGAGGCCACCGACGCCTACGAGTCCGCCCGGGCACGCATCGCGGCGTTCGTCGGTGCGAACGACGACGAGGTCGTGTTCGTCAAGAACGCGACCGAGGGCGTCAACCTGGTCGCCTACGGCCTCGGCAACGCCTCGGTCCGGACCGGGCTCGACGCCGCCTCCGAGCGGTTCGCGCTCGGTCCCGGTGACGAGATCGTGGTGACCGAGCTGGAGCACCACGCGAACCTCATCCCGTGGCAGGAGCTGTGCCGGCGGACCGGCGCGACCCTGCGCTGGTACTCCGTCACCGACGACGGCCGGATCGACCTCGACTCGCTCGAGCTCACCGACCGGACGCGGGTCGTGGCCTTCACCCACCAGTCGAACGTGACCGGTGCCGTCGCGCCGGTCGCACAGCTGGTGGAGCGGGCCGCCGCGGTCGGTGCGCTCACCGTGCTCGACGCCTGCCAGTCGGTGCCGCACATGCCGGTCGACCTGCACCGGCTCGGGGTGGACTTCGCGGTCTTCTCCGGGCACAAGATGCTCGGGCCGTCCGGGGTCGGCGTCCTCTACGGCCGCCGGGAGCTCCTGGAGGCGCTCCCGCCGTTCCTCACGGGTGGCTCGATGATCGAGACCGTCCGGATGGAGGGCGCGACCTACGCCCCGCCCCCGCAGCGGTTCGAGGCCGGGGTGCCGATGACGTCGCAGGCCGTCGGTCTCGGCGCCGCGGTCGACTACCTCGAGGCGATCGGGATGGACGCCGTCGCCGCGCACGAGGCGTCGCTGACCGCGGCCGCCCTCGAGCAGCTGTCGGCGATCGACGGGCTGCGCATCGTCGGTCCGGCCACGCCCGGCGAGCGCGGGGGAGCGGTGTCGTTCGTCGTGGACGGCATCCACGCCCACGACCTGTCCCAGGTGCTCGACGACGCCGGCGTCGCCATCCGCGTGGGTCACCACTGCGCGTGGCCGCTGCACCGGCGTTTCGGCATCGTGGCCAGCGCCCGCGCGTCGTTCGCGGTGTACAACACGCTCGACGAGGTCACCGCGCTGGCCGACGGGGTGCGCGCCGCCCAGACGTTCTTCGGGACGGTGTGACGTGCAGCTGCAGCAGATGTACCAGGAGATCATCCTGGACCACTACCGCGACCCGCACGGTGCCGGTCTGCGCGAGCCGTACGACGCCGAGACCCACCACGTGAACCCCACCTGCGGGGACGAGGTCACGCTGCGGGTCAAGGTCGACGACGGCCCAGAGGGTGCCGTGGTCACCGACGTCTCCTACGAGACGCTGGGCTGCTCGATCAGCCAGGCCTCGGTGTCGGTGCTGCACGACCTGGTCGCCGGGAAGTCGGTCGGCGAGGCATGGAAGATCATGGCCTCGTTCCAGGAGATGGCCCAGGGACGCGGCAAGGTCGAGCCCGACGAGGACGTCATCGGCGACGGCGTGGCCTTCGCGGGCGTCGCCAAGTACCCGGCGCGGGTCAAGTGTGCTCTCCTGGGCTGGATGGCATTCAAGGACGCGGTGAGCCGCACCGACGCCAGCATCGAGAACTCCGAGGGGAGTCCGGCATGAGCGAGACCACCGAACAGAGCACCTCCGAGGACGTGGTGCGCGGGGCGGCGGGCATGCCCGAACCGCCCGCCCGGGCCGACGCCGGTGACGGCGCGACCCTGGAGGCCCTGGAGGAGGCGATGAAGGACGTCGTCGACCCCGAGCTGGGCATCAACGTCGTCGACCTCGGCCTCGTCTACGGCATCGACCGGGACGGCGGCACCGCGGTCCTCGACATGACGCTGACCTCGGCGGCCTGCCCGCTGACCGACGTGATCGAGGAGCAGACCCGCTCCGCGCTCACCGCCGGTCCCGACGGCGGCCTCGTCGACGACGTCCGGATCAACTGGGTCTGGATGCCGCCGTGGGGCCCGGAGAAGATCACCGAGGACGGCCGCGAGCAGCTGCGCGCCCTCGGCTTCCGGGTCTGAGGACCCGTACCGACCCGACGGGCCGGACCCCCGACATCCGGGGGTCCGGCCCGTCGTCGTCTCACGGGAAGTAGACCTCCCGCAGCCGGTCATCGAGCCCGGCGACGCCGCCGGTGTCGATGCCGAAGTGCGTCTCCAGGGCGTCCCGGACCCGGGCGGGGGAGGTGAGGTCGTGCCGCTGCGTGGCGCGGTCGGCGGTGCGCACGGTGAGCCGGGTCCCGTCCAGGGTGGTCCGGCGGTCCGGGGTGGTGCGCGCGGCGATGAGCCCGGTCCGGAAGTGCGACCCCGGGTGGTGGGTCAGGTACCAGGAGCCCATCGCGAAGTCGACGTCCGGGGCGGGGGCCAGGTCGAAGGTGTACTGGTCGGCCCAGCCACCGTCGCCGCCGCGCCGCTGCAGGACCCAGCTGCCGTGGTCGACGCGGGCGTAGCGGTAGGTCGCCTGCGGGGTCGGCTGCTCCAGCCCCGCGACGAGCCGCAGGGCGGTGGTCGGCCCCGTCGAGCCGAACCCGGCGTCGACGGTGAAGCGGCCCTCCACGGTGTCGACGAGGGTCAGCCGGTGGGTGCGCTCGGTCGGCGGGTCCTCGGCGGCCAGGCCCAGCCGGACCCGCCCGACCAGCGGGGTCACCCGGAGGCCGAGGTCGGCCAGGGCGTCGTGCAGCAGCCGGTTGTGCTCGAAGCACCAGCCGCCGCGCCGCCCGTGCACCAGCTTGGCCGCGACACCGTCGGCGGTGGTCGGCGGTTCGACCCCGGTGAACGGGTCGAGGTTCTCGAACGGGATGGTCGCGACGTGCGCGGTCACGAGCCGGTCGAGCAGCGCCCGGTCCGGTGTCGCCCGGTCGACCCCGACGAGGTCGAGGTACGCGGCGACCGAGGTGGTCACCGTGCTCGTCGTGCTGCCCGTCGTGCTCGTCATGGTGATCGAGCCTGTCACCTCGACCCGGGTTTAGGTCAACTGAATCAACCAGGTCGACCGGGTCGACACGGTCAGCGTTCGCGGGCCCCGCGCAGCGCCCAGGCCCGCAGGTGGGAGTAGCCGCGCGTGTGCAGGGTCGCGATCCGCCGCAGGTCGAAGCGCGGGTCGTCGCGCAGCGCGTCGTACATCTCCTTGTCGACGAGCACCGTGTCCGGGCGCGCCTCGGAGGTGAGCCGGGCCGCGACGTTGACGACCTCGCCGTAGACGTCGCCGTAGCGGGCGAGCACCATGCCGTGCGCGAGACCGATCCGCAGCAGGGGCAGCGACGGCTCGGTCCGGACCCGGTCCCGCAGGCCGAGCGCGATGGCCGCCGCGTCGGCGGGGTGCTCGGTCACGAAGAGCACCTCGTCGCCGACGGTCTTGATCACCCGGCCCCGGCCGTTCGCGATGACCTCGTTGGTCACGGCCCCGAAACGCTCGATCATCTCGCCGAGCTCGTCCATGCTGCGACGGCGGGTGGTGCGGGTGAACCCGACCATGTCGGCGAACCCGACCGACAGCGGCCAGGTGTCGGCGACGATGTCGGCGACGTCGCGGCGCTGCACCCCGGCGACCCAGCGCGACGCCGTCGCCGCGAGGTGGCGCCGCCACACGTAGGACTGCAGCGCCTCCAGGTCGGGGATCACCTCGGCGGCGAGCCGCGCCGCGTCGCGCGGGGTCAGCTCCCCGATGTGCGCAGCGGCGACCTGGGCGAGCATGCCGATCTGCCACTCGGCGAGCCGGGACAGCGACTGTGCGATCGCCCGGGCGACGGCCTCGCGGGCGACCGTCTCGGGCAGCCACTCCTGGCTCAGCCGGGTGACCATCCGGGCGGCCTCGAGGTCGGCCCGGGTGTAGACGCGGTCACCCGGCTCGGAGTCGGTGAACCCCAGCGCCCGCCAGAGTCGCCCCGACTCCTCCGGGTCGAGCCCCGCGGCCTCCACCAGCTCGTCGCGGGTGAACTCGCGGGGCACACCCAGGATGAGCTCGTCCAGCGCCCCGTCGTCGACCTCGCTCCAGTCGATCGAGGCGGGATCGGGCAGGGGGCGGGACGACCCGGGCTCGGACCTCACGCGATCACGTGGTGTGCACGACGAGCACGTCCACGCCGGCACGGCGGGTCGCGTCGGCGGGCACCGAGCCGAGCAGCCGCCCGGAGAAGGTGTTCAGACCGCGGTTTCCGACCACGAGGAGGTCGGCGTGGTGCTCCTTGACGGCCTTGCGGAGCACGTCCACCGGGGCGCCGTCCTCGGCGAAGGTCGAGACATCCTTCGCGCCGACGGCGGCGGCCCGGTCGGCGGCCTCGCGCAGCGCCTCCTCGGCGGGGGTCCAGCCGGTGACGAGGAAGGCCTCGTCCTTCAGCGCGTCCTCCGCGGCCGAGGTGTCCTCGCGGCTGGCCGGGGTGTAGGCGGACACGATGACCAGCTTCGCGCCGCTGTCGGCGGCCACCCCGGCGGCGCGCTCGACGGCCAGGAACGACGTCGCCGAGCCGTCGGTGCCGACGACGATGGTCTGGTATGCGGACACAGGGGCCTCCCGGGGGAACGGTCGCGCGTCGCCGGGCATGCGGCCGGCGTCACCGCGTGCGACGACGTTACTACGTTGTATCCGATCAACTTGTCCCGACTCCCTCCCGTCATCGCCCGTTCGGGTGGAATGCGGCAGCTGATCGCAGCATGCGCGTACGTACGGCCGGCGGAGCGGCCCGGAACACGCCGGCCATTCCGGCCAGGGTGCCGGTCAGGTCGTCGCGGCCGGTGAGGAACGCGCGTCCGCTGCGTCCGGCGAAGAACGCGTCGAAGAAGTCCGGCACCAGGTCCGGCGGCATCTCCAGCACGGTGCGCAGCCCGTGCCGCCGCAGCCGGTGCACCGCACGCGCCGACCGGGGCCAGAGCAGGCGCCGGGCCGCCGTCGTCGCGGCAGCGGGATCGTGCGGCAGGTACCGGGCCAGCTCCGCGGCCAGTCGGGGGGCCAGCCCGAGCGCGGGGGCGACGCTGAACCCCGTGGCCGGGTGCACCAGCGGGGTCGCCGCCCCGAACCCGACGGGGTGCCGCGGACCGCGCGGGGTGTCGACCGGGAAGCGCACCCGCTCGACGGGGGCGCCGTCGGGCACGGTGACGCCGGCCGCGGCGAGCCGGGCCGTGAGCCGGTCGCGCAGCTCGGGCAGCGGCAGCCCCGGCCGTCGCGCCAGCGACGTCTCCTCCAGCAGGACGGTGCCGTCGCCGTAGGGGACGGCGTAGAGGAACGTCGGCCAGTCCGTCCACCCGGGCCGGTGCGGGCCGGGGGAGCGCCAGTCCATGAAGACGGCCTCGCCGGGCCGCACCATCGGTGCTGCCGCCCGCTCGTCGACGACGACCCCCCAGGCGGTCTGCTCGGTCCCGCCCGCCGGGCCGGGCCGCAGGCGCGACGGCGCCCCCGTCGCGTCGACGACCAGTGCCGCGTCGACGACCCGCGTCGCGTCGTTCCGCGGGGCTGTGTCGCTGCTGCCCTTGCCGCTGCTGCTGCCGCCGCTGGTGCCGTCGTCGTCGGTGCCGCTGCTCTCGCCGTCGATGCGCCCGCCCCGGTCGCCCGGGACGTGCAGCCGCACCCGGTACCGGTGGCCGTCGGGGCGGACGTCGTCGGCGGCGGCCCGGCCGGGCAGCACCGTGACCCCGGCGAGCCGGGCGTCGAGGTGGGCGCGCAGCCCGGCGGTGTCCAGCACCGCGTACGGGCCCAGCGCGCGGGTGCCGCCGCCGGGCAGCACGGCCACTGCCTCCGGCCGGGTCGCGATCGTCGTGGCCGGCAGGTGCGGCGGCAGCTCCTCGGGCCACGCGCAGTAGGTCGCCGTCCACGCCCGCTCAGGGGCGGGGTCGGCGAGCGCGGTGCGCAGTCCGGCCTCCGCGCACGCCGCGGCGAGGGCCCGCCCGGCCGGCCCGCCGCCGAGCACCAGCACGTCGGCGACCGTCGGCCCGGAGGCATCCGGCCGCTGCGGCGCCGCGGCCCCACCGGCCGTCCCGGTCACCGCGGATCCTGCCGGTGCCGCCCGGCGGACAGGCTGCCGCCGTCGATCCGCAGGGTGGCCCCGGTGACCCAGGACGCGGCGTCGGAGACGAGGAACGCGACCGCCTCGGCGACGTCCGCCGGCTCGCCGATGCGCCCCAGCGGGTAGCCCGCCACGACGGACGCCTCGTCCCGGGCGTAGAGCGCCTCGGCGAACCGCGTCCGCACCACGGCGGGGGCGACGGCGTTGACCCGGATGCCGGGGCCGAGCTGGCCTGCCAGCTCCTCGGTCAGGGTGAGCAGCGCGGCCTTCGACGCGCCGTAGGCGCCGATGACGCCGGTGGCGCGCAGCGCCGCGACCGAGGCGACGTTGACGACCGCGCCGCCGTGCGAGCCCATCCAGACCCGGTGCGCCTGCTGGACGAACCCGAGCGCGGCGACGACGTTGACGTCGAGGATCTTGTGGACGGCGTCGAGGTCGGCCTCGACCAGCGGCCCGTGCTGGGGGTTGATCCCGGCGTTGTTGACCAGCACGTCCAGCGAGCCGAACGCCGCCACCGTCGCCTCCGCCGCGGCGGCCCGGTGCGCCGCGTCCCCGACGTTGCCGGCGACGGCCAGCACCCGGCCGGCGTCGACACCCGCGGCTGCCGCCAGACCGGCCGCCGCCGCGTCGAGCTCGGGGGCGTGTCGCCCGGTGATCGTCACCGACGCGCCGCGCGCCAGCAGCGCGGCCGCGACGCCGTGGCCGATGCCCCGTGAGGCGCCGGTGACCAGTGCCGCCCGACCGGCCAGGGAGGTGAGATCGGTCATGGGGAACGACCCTACGTGGGAAACACCGTGGACCCGGCCGGTAGTCTGGCTGCGTGATCCTGATCGAGTAGACCGGCTCCCGGGCACAGGTGTGCCCGCATCCGGTCCTCTCAGCGTCACTCCTCGTCCTCCGTCTGGAGCCCTTTCACGTGATCACCACGACCGACCTCGAACTGCGTGCCGGGTCTCGCATCCTGCTCTCCGGTGCGACCCTGCGGGTGCAGCCCGGCGACCGGATCGGTCTGGTCGGGCGCAACGGCGCGGGCAAGACCACCTCGATGCGGGTGCTGGCCGGTGAGGGAGAGCCGTACTCCGGGCAGCGGACCGCGAACTCCCCGGTCGGCTACCTGCCGCAGGACCCGCGCGAGGGCGACCTGTCGGTGACGGCGAAGGATCGGGTGCTCTCGGCCCGCGGCCTGGACGTGCTGCTCGCGAAGATGGAGAAGGCGCAGACGGCGATGGCCGAGCTGGCCGACCCGGCCGCGAACGACAAGGCGATCCGCGAGTACGGCCGGCTGGAGGAGCGGTTCTCCGCCCTCGGCGGCTACGCCGCGGAGTCCGAGGCCGCGCGGATCTGCACCCACCTGGGACTGCCCGAGCGGGTGCTCGCCCAGCCGATGCGCACGCTGTCGGGCGGTCAGCGCCGGCGCGTGGAGCTGGCCCGGATCCTGTTCGCGGCCTCCGACGGCGGGTCGCAGTCGGCGACCACGCTGCTGCTCGACGAGCCCACCAACCACCTCGACGCCGACTCGATCACCTGGCTGCGCGGGTTCCTGCAGTCCCACGAGGGCGGGCTCGTCGTGATCAGCCACGACACCGAGCTGCTGGCCGCGGTGGTGAACAAGGTCTGGTTCCTCGACGCGACCCGCGGCGAGGCCGACCAGTACAACATGGACTGGAAGCGGTACCTGGAGGCGCGCGCCACCGACGAGAAGCGTCGTCGCCGTGAGCGGGCCAACGCCGAGAAGAAGGCGTCGGCGCTGCACGTGCAGGCCGCGAAGATGGGCGCGAAGGCCACCAAGGCCGTCGCGGCGAAGAACATGGCCCGCCGCGCCGACGCACTGCTCGCCGGCCTGGACGACGAGCGTCAGGCCGACCGCGTCGCGCACATCCGGTTCCCGACCCCGGCGCCCTGCGGGCGGACCCCGCTCACCGCGGAGAACCTGTCCAAGGCCTACGGGTCGCTGGAGGTCTTCACCGGGGTGGACCTCGCGGTGGACCGCGGGTCGAAGGTCGTGGTGCTGGGCTTCAACGGCGCCGGGAAGACGACGCTGCTGCGGATCCTGGCCGGCACCGAGGAGTCCGACTCGGGCGGTGTCGTCCCCGGCCACGGGCTGCGCCGGGGCTACTTCGCCCAGGAGCACGACACGCTCGACATGGACGCCTCGGTCTGGGACAACATCCGCCACGCCAGCCCGGACGCCCCCGAGCAGCAGCTGCGGACCCTTCTCGGGTCGTTCATGTTCTCCGGGGAGCAGCTCGAGCAGCCCGCCGGGACGCTGTCCGGCGGTGAGCGGACCCGGCTCGCCCTGGCCGGGCTGGTGTCCTCGGCGGCGAACGTGCTGCTGCTCGACGAGCCGACCAACAACCTGGATCCGGCCAGCCGCGAGCAGGTGCTCGACGCGCTGCGCCGCTTCGAGGGCGCCGTCGTGCTCGTCACCCACGACCCGGGCGCGGTCGAGGCGCTGGAGCCGGACCGGGTGATCGTGCTGCCCGACGGCACCGAGGACCACTGGTCGGCCGACTACCTGGAACTGGTTCAGCTCGCCTGACCGGTCACCGCACGCCGCGGTGATCACCCGACCGGACCACCACGATCATCGGACGTGTCCGGCACGTGTCGCGTGCGGCGGCGGCGACCTTCTCGGCCGGTCCCGACGGGTGGTTCGTTGCGCCACCCGACGGACGTCGCCGTCGAACGGTGCTCGCGGTGCTGGGCCGTTCGGGGTAACCGTTCGCCGATCGCGTTTTCCGCGATCTGGTCATAAATCGCCAACTGGATCATCATGACCTGATCGTCGCGGCTGATGCGGCGATCCGCGGGGGCATCCGCGGAGGGGATGAGGAGGGCCGATGGCCGAGCTGAAGAAGGGCGCCCGGATCACCGGGACGCAGCGGGGCAAACTCGCCGCCGACCTGAAGAAGAAGTACGAGAAGGGCGCCAGCATCCGTTCGCTGGCCGAGCAGACCGGGCGGTCGTACGGATTCGTCCACCGGGTCCTGTCCGAGACGGGTGTGACGCTGCGCGGGCGCGGCGGCGCGACCCGTACCAAGAAGAAGTAGCTCTCTCGTCGGCGCCGCCGGCCGGGTCGAGACGTGGGCCCGGGGCGGCGTCGTCGTGTGTCCCGGGTCGGTCGTGTGCCCGGGCCCCGGGCCGCCGGGCGCGTGATCGCCGCGCCCGCCCGCCGTGCGCGCCGTAACGTGAACCCTCGCCGTCCACCACCGGCGAAGGGGAACACCGTTGGATCGCCCGCTCACCCTGATGCGCGGGGTCATCCGGGGGGCGGACTCGACGTCCATCCGCCGTGGCTCCATCGCGCGGGGCACCTGGCCCCGGATCTGGGGCTTCGTCCGGCCCTACCGTCGCTGGCTGTTGTCCTACCTGGCCCTGACCACCGTCACCGCGGTGATCGGGGTCGCCACGCCGGTGCTGGCCGGCCGCGTGGTCAACACGATCGTCGCGGCGAACGACCTGCCCGACGCCGCCCGGGTCGTGATGGTGATCGCCGGGGCGATCGCCGGGATGGCCGTCCTGGAGGCGGTGGTCGGGCTCACCGGACGCTGGTTCTCCGCGCGGCTCGGTGAGGGCCTGATCGAGGACCTGCGGGTGGCGGTGTTCGCCACGTCCAGTCGATGCCGCTGGCGTTCTTCTCCCGCACCCGGACCGGGGCGCTGGTCAGCAGGCTCAACAACGACGTGATCGGCGCCCAGACCGCCATCACCGGCACCCTGTCCACCGTGCTGTCCAACAGCATCCAGCTCGTGCTGGCCGTCGCGGTCATGATCGGGCTGGCCTGGCAGGTCACCGTGCTGGCGATGCTGCTGCTGCCGGTGTTCGTGCTCCCGGCCCGGCGGATGGGGACCTGGCTCGCCGAGCTGCGCCGCGAGGCCGCCGAGCTCAACGCCACCATGGGCAACCAGATGACCGAGCGGTTCTCCGCACCCGGCGCCACGCTGGTGAAGCTGTTCGGCGACCCCGACTCCGAGGCCGCCGTCTTCCGCGGCCAGGTGTCGCGGGTGCGGGACATCGGTGTCCGGTCGGCGATGGTGTCGCGGCTGTTCGTCACCGCGCTGCAGCTGGTGTCCGCGCTGGCCCAGGCCATGATCTACGGTCTCGGCGGCTACCTCGCGGTGACCGGGTCGATTCCGGCGGGCACCGTCGTCGCGCTCGGGCTGCTGCTGACCCGGCTCTACACCCCGATGACGGCGCTGGCCAACGCCCGCGTCGACGTCATGACCGCGTTGGTCGCCTTCGAGCGGGTCTTCGAGGTGCTCGACCTGCGTCCGATGCTGACCGAGCGGCCCGACCCGGCCCCGCTGCCCGACGGCCCCGTCGACGTGGCCCTGCGCGGGGTCCGGTTCACCTACCCCAGCGCCACGGACGTCTCCCTGGCCTCGCTGGAGGAGGTCGCGGTGCTCGACCAGCGGGTCAACGCCGAGGTGCTGCACGGCGTCGACCTGCACGTCCACGGCGGTGGCCTGCTGGCCCTGGTCGGGTCGTCCGGGGCCGGGAAGTCCACGCTCGCCTCGCTGGTCCCCCGGCTCTACGACGTCGACTCCGGCTCGGTGGAGCTGTCCGGGGTGGACGTGCGGGACCTGTCGTTCGCCACGCTGCGCGGTGCCGTCGGCATGGTCACCCAGGACGGGCACCTGTTCCACGACACCATCGCCGGGAACCTGCGCTACGCCGCACCCGCCGCCACCGACGACGACATGGTCGACGCGTTGCGCCGCGCCCGGCTCGGCGACCTGCTCGACACGCTGCCCGACGGCCTCGACACGGTGGTGGGGGAGCGCGGCTACCGGCTCTCCGGCGGCGAGCGCCAGCGCCTGACCATCGCCCGGCTGCTGCTGGCCCGCCCGCGGGTGGTGATCCTCGACGAGGCCACCGCCCACCTCGACTCCGAGTCCGAGGCCGCGGTGCAGGAGGCACTGGCCGAGGCGCTGGTCGGGCGGACGGCGATCGTCATCGCGCACCGGCTGTCCACCGTGCGGGCGGCCGACCGGATCGCGGTGCTGGAGGGCGGTCGGATCGTCGAGTCCGGGACCCACGACGAGCTGCTGGCCGCCGACGGCCGCTACGCCACCCTCTACCGCACCCAGTTCCTCCCGGCCGCGACCGCGAGCTGAACGGCCCGCGGACGGCGCTCAGGTCCGCCCGGCCAGCGGGTCCGCCACCTCGGCATCGGGCTCGGCGACCGCGGCGACCGCGGCGAACAGCAGCGCGACGCCGACCGCGCCGGGGTCCGGTGCGCCCTTCGCGCGCTCCCCGACGTAGGACGCGCGGCCGTGCCGGGCCGCGAGCTCCGCGGTCCGTTCGGCGCCGTCGAGGGCCGCGGCCGCCGCCGCGGCGAACCCCGCACGGTCCAGCGCGGTCACGGCGGGGGCGAGCGCGTCGACCATCGTCCGGTCGCCCACCTCGGCCTCGCCGACCCGCTGGATCGCGGTCAGCCCGGCCCGGGCGCCCGCGGCGAACGCGGCCGCGTCGGCCGAGCCGTAGGACAGCGCGCGGGCGATCTCGGAGAACAGCAGGCCCAGCAGCGGGCCGCTGGTGCCGCCGACCTCGTCGAGGAAGACCTCGCCGAGCGCGCCGAAACCGCGCTGCGGGCCGCGCTCCGCGAGCGCGACGGCCAGCCGGACCCCGGCACGCAGGTTGTCGCCGTAGTCGCCGTCGCCGGAGTGCTGGTCGAGGTCGGTGAGTGCGCCGTGGCCGTCCTCGACGGCCCGGGCGAACCGGGCCAGCACGGCGTCCTGGTCGATCCGCTGGCCGGTCATGAGGTCTCCGTCCGGGGGAAGGCTGCCGTCCGTGCGGGGGCGGACCACAGGTCCGTCCACTCCGGGCGCATCCGGGTCAGGGTGAGGGAGAAGCCTGCCATGTCCAGGGCGGGCACGAAGGTGCCGACGAGCAGGCCGACCCGCTCCAGCCCGCGTGCCTCCAGCGCGACGGCGGCCAGCTCGGCGAGCACGTACAGCTCCAGCAGTGCCGTGCCCCCCATGCCGTTGACGACCAGGACGACCTGGTCGGGGCCCGCGGGCAGGCCGGCGACGATCTCGTCGAGCATCCGGTCGACGAGCTCCTCGGTGGGCGGCCGGTCGACCGAACGCCGCGCCCGCTCGCCGTGGATGCCGACGCCGTAGTCGAGCTGCCCGTCGAGGGCGAACGCGGGCTCCCCGGTGCGGGCCGAGCTCTGCGCGCGGGAGGCGACGGCGAGGCTGCGCGAGGCGGCGGCGACGTCCGTGCCCAGCGTCGCGAGCTCGGTGAGCCCGGCGCCGGTGTCCGCGGCGGCCCCGAGGATCTTCTCGACGACGACGGTCGCCCCGGTCCCGCGCCGCCCGGTCGCGGTGTCGAGCCCGTCGGTGGCCAGGTCGTCGTCGACGAGGACCCGGGCGACGTCGACGCCCTCCATCCGCAGCCGCTCCGCGGCGATGCCGAAGTTGATCCGGTCGCCCGTGTAGTTCTTCACGACGTGCAGGACCCCGTCCGGGCCGGCGGCGGCCCGGGAGGCGTGCAGCACGGCCTTGTTGTGCGGGGAGGTGAACACCGGGCCGGGGGCGACGGCGTCGAGCATCCCGCGGCCGAGGAACCCGGCGTGCAGCGGCTCGTGGCCGGAGCCCCCACCGGAGACCAGCCCGACCCGCCTGCCGGGTGCCCGATCGCGGGCGACCAGGTGGATCGGGTCCTCGTGCAGGACGACGAGGTCGGCGTGGGCCCGGGCGAACCCGCGGACGGCGGCCGGCACGGGGTCGTCGCCCGCGGGGTGGAAGGGGAACGGCATGGCGCCGATCATGCTGGCCGCGGGCGGTCAGCGCATCAACGGCGCGCGGACCGCGTTCTCCACGAGGTCGAGCACCGGGCCGAGGTCGTCGGCGGGCAGGCCCATCGCCAGGTGCGACACGAGCCCCTCCAGCACCAGCTCCAGGTACTGGGCGAGCACCGGGACCGGCACGTCGTCGCGCAGGGCGCCGGCCGCGGCCTGGCGTTCCAGCCGCGCCCGGGTCGCGGCCGTCAGCGCACCGGAGTGCTGCTGCCAGCGGGCCCGGAACTCCGGCTCGGTGCGCAGCCGTCGCGAGACCTCCAGGCGGGTGCCCAGCCAGCTGCGGTCCGATCCGTCGCGCAGCAGGTCGCGCATGACCTGCACCAGGCCCTGCTCCGCGACGACGTCGGCCATCCGGGTGGCGTCCTGCTCGGCGAGGGCCAGGAAAAGCGCCTCCTTGTCCCGGAAGTAGTGGAAGATCGCGCCACGGGACAGCCCGGTGTACTCCTCGAGCCTGCGGACGGTGGCGCCCTCGTAGCCGTGGTCGGCGAAGCAGGTCCGGGCACCGGAGAGGATCTGCTGCCGGCGCGCGGCGAGCTGGTCGGTGCTGACACGGGGCATGCCCCCAGTATTCCGTACGCTTGTCCTGCATGGGGGGACGGCCGTGTCGCCGGTCACCCGCGGTCCCGCGGAACACGATTTCATCGCGTGCGGGTGTCACACGTCGGGGGTAGCGTCGACCTGGTGACCCTGGACCACCAGAGCACCGACGGTGTGCTCCGCAGCGTGGGGGAGGCCGAGGCCTACGTCGCTTCGGTCTGCTTCAAACACGGCCCCCCGACCCTGGCCGGTGTCGAGATCGAATGGATGCTCCACCGACCCGGTCACCCGGCCGACCCGGTCGACCTCGGCGCCGTGCGTGCCGCGCTCGGCCCGCACTGCCCGGCCTCCCTGGACCCCGCCTCGCACGCGGCCCCGCTCCCCGCGGGCGGCACCGTGACCGTCGAGCCGGGCGGCCAGATCGAGATCTCCAGCGCTCCCGCCGGCTCGCTCGAGGCCCTCCTCGGCGCCCTCACCGCCGACTCCGCCCATCTCCACGGACTGCTCGCCGAGTACGGCCTGCGTCCGCACGACCGTGCCGCCGACCCGGTCCGGCCCGCCCGGCGGCTGCTGGACCTGCCGCGCTACGCGGCGATGGAGTGCGTGTTCGACGGCGTCGGCCCGCACGGCCGCAGCGGCATGTGCTCCACGGCCGCGGTGCAGGTCAGCCTGGACGCCGGCCCGGCCGCCGGGATCGCCGACCGCTGGGCGGTCCTGCACGAGCTCGGCCCGGTGCTGCTCGCGGCGTTCGCGAACTCGCCGGTGCAGCACGGCCGCCGCACCGGCTGGAAGTCCTCCCGGCAGGCGTGCTGGCTGAGCCTGGACCCCTCGCGGACCGCGCCGCCGTCCATCGCGGCGGCCGGTGCGGACCCGGCCGCGGCGTGGGCGCGCCGGGTGGTCACCACCCCGCTGCTGTGCGTGCGCGGCACCGGGACCTGGTCGGTGCCGGCCGGGGTCACCTTCGCCGACTGGGTGTCCGGCCGCGCCCGTGGCGGTGTCCTCGACCGGCCGCCGACACTGGCCGACCTCGACTACCACGTCTCGACCCTGTTCCCGCCGGTCCGTCCGCAGGGATACCTCGAGGTGCGCTACGTCGACGGCCAGGCCGGCGAGGACTGGGCGCTGCCCGCCGCGGTCCTGCTCGCGCTGACCACCGACACCGTCGTCGACCGGGTCCGCGAGCTGTGCGAGCCGGTCCGCGACGAGTGGGTCGCCGCCGCCCGCGACGGGCTGGGCCACCCCGGGCTCGCCGCCGCAGCGGCCGCGTTGTTCCCGCTGGCCTGCGACGTGCTCGCCGCCGGCACGCACCCGCTGACCACCGCCCCCGCACCGCTGCTGGACCGGCTGCGGGAGGTCACCGAGCAGCGTGTGCTGCGCGGGCGCTGCCCCGCCGACGAGGCCGACCCGGCCGAGCACGGCGCGGGGCCGGCCACCGCCCCGTTCCCGCCGGGGCTGTACCAGCCCGCCCGGGCCGGTCGAGGCCCCGGCCGACCCGGCGACGCCACCCCGACCACCCGAGCCGCCGAGGAGGACGTGGCATGACCGCCGACCCCACCGTTCCCACCGGACCCCTGACCGGACCCGCGACGCCCGGGGAGCGCCCGGAGACCATGCGCACCCGGGTCGCGGCGCTGCTGGACCGCTCGCGGGGCCGCAGCACCGCGCTGACCGATCTCGACGACGGTGAGCTGCAGGCCCAGCACTCGCCGCTGATGTCGCCGCTGGTCTGGGACCTCGCGCACATCGGGTCGATGGAGGAGCTGTGGCTCGTCCGTGACGTGGGCGGTCGCGAGCCGCTGCGCCCGGAGATCGACGGCCTCTACGACGCGTTCCAGCACTCCCGCTCCTCGCGGGTCACGCTGCCGCTGCTCACCCCGACCGAGGCCCGCGGCTACGTCGCCGAGGTGCGGGACAAGGCGCTCGACGCGCTGCACCGCAGCCCGCTGCGCGGTCGCCGGTTGGAGGCCGAGGGCTTCGCGTTCGGGATGATCGTCCAGCACGAGCAGCAGCACGACGAGACCATGCTCGCCACCCACCAGCTGCGCTCCGGGGCGCCGGTGCTCGACGCCGCCCCGCCGCCCCGCCCGGCCGGTGCGGTCGACCCGGCGGCGGAGGTCCTCGTCCCGGCGGGCCCGTTCGAGATGGGCACCTCGGCCGAGCCGTGGGCGCTGGACAACGAGCGGCCCGCGCACGTCGTCGACCTGCCCGCGTTCCGGATCGACGTGCACCCGGTCACCAACGGTGCGTTCGCGGCGTTCGTCGACGCGGGCGGCTACGACGACCCGCGGCTGTGGACCGACGCCGGCTGGGCGCACCGCACGGAGGAAGGGCTGGCCGCGCCGCGGTTCTGGTCCCGCGACGCCGACGGCACCTGGTGGCGGCGCCGGTTCGGGATCGTCGAGCGGGTGCCCGACGACGAGCCCGTCGTGCACGTGTCCTTCCACGAGGCACAGGCCTACGCCCGCTGGGTCGGCAAGCGGCTGCCCACCGAGGCGGAGTGGGAGAAGGCCGCCCGCTTCGACCCGGCGACCGGCCGCTCGCGGCGCTTCCCCTGGGGTGACGACGAGCCGCGCGCCGAGCACGCCAACCTCGGTCAGCGGCACCTGCAGCCGGCCCCGATCGGGGCCTACCCGGCGGGGGCGTCCGCGCTCGGGGTGCAGCAGATGGTCGGCGACGTCTGGGAGTGGTGCGACTCCGGCTGGCACCCCTACCCGGGGTTCACCGTCTTCCCGTACCCCGAGTACTCGGAGGTCTTCTTCGGCGGGGACTACGCCGTCCTGCGCGGCGGGTCGTTCGGCACCGATCCGGCGGCGATCCGGGCGACGTTCCGCAACTGGGACCACCCGATCCGCCGACAGATCTTCGCCGGGTTCCGGCTGGTCCGCGACGCCGGTGTGTAGGCACCTCGCATACCTGGGGGAACCGGCCACACTGGCGTCCCTGGTCCTGGAACCGGAGCACGGGCTGCTCGCGCAGTCCTACGCACCGGCCGACATGCGCGGTGGCGGCACGATCAACGCCGACGGCCACGGCACCGGCTGGTACCCGCCCGGGAGCACGACGCCGGTGCGGGTCCGCTCGGCCTCGCCGCTGTGGTCCGACACGTCCTACGCCGCGCTGGCCGGGGCGACGACGTCGGGTGCCGTGCTCGCCGCCGTCCGCTCGGCGACGGTCGGGATGCCGGTCACCGCGACGGCCGCCGCCCCCTTCACCGACGGGCGGTGGCTGTTTAGCCACAACGGCGTCGTCCGCGGCTGGCCGGAGTCCCTCGCGGAAGCCGCGGCGGCACTGCCCGTCACCGACCTGATGACCCTCGACGCCCCCACCGACGCGGCACTGCTGTGGGCAGTGGTCCGGCGGGGTCTCGCCGACGGCGCCGACCCGGCCGACCTGCTGGCCAGGGTCTGCGCCGACACCGAACGGACCGCGCCCGGCTCGCGGCTGAACCTGCTGCTGACCGACGGCACGACGATCTGGGCGACGGCCTGGCGGCACGCGCTCGCCGTCCGGGTCGGCTCGGCCTGCGTGACCGTCGCCTCCGAACCGACCCATGCGTTCCCCGACTGGACCCGGGTGCCCGACCGGCACCTGGTGGTGGCCCGACCGGGCCACCACGAGAGTCATGACCTAGGAGCTCCGTGAGCACTCCCGGCGCCATTCAACTGGACGTCCACCTCACCGAATCCGATGCCGACACCGCGCTGCGGTCCGATGTGACGCGCGGGCTCGCCGCGTCGCCGAAGGAACTGCCGCCGAAGTGGTTCTACGACGCCCGGGGATCCGAGCTGTTCGAGCGGATCACCGAGCTGCCCGAGTACTACCCCTTCCGCACCGAGCGGGCCCTGCTCACCGACTCCGTGGACGACATCGCCCGCGCCTCGGGCGCCGACACCGTCGTCGAGCTGGGGTCGGGGTCCTCGACCAAGACCCGGTTGCTGCTCGACGCGTTCGCCCGTGCCGGGACGTTGCGCCGCTACGTCCCGCAGGACGTCAGCGAGTCCGCCCTGCGCGGCGCCATCGACGAGCTCCACCGGGACTACCCGGAGCTGGAGCTGCACGGCGTGGTCGGCGACTTCACCCGTGACCTGGACCGGCTGCCCGGTGCCGAGCCGGGCGGGAAACGGATGATCGCCTTCCTCGGCGGCACCATCGGCAACCTCATGCCCGGCCCGCGCCACGAGTTCCTGCGGCACGTCCGCTCGGTGCTGCGGCCCGGGGAGCAGCTGCTGCTCGGCACCGGCCTGGTCACCGACCCGGCCGTGATGGTCCCCGCCTACGACGACGCCGCCGGGATCACCGCGGAGTTCAATCGCAACGTGCTGCGCGTGCTCAACCGGGAGCTCGACGCGACCTTCGACGTCGACGCGTTCGACCACGTCGCGGTGTGGGACGCGGAGAACTCGTGGATCGAGATGCGGTTGCGCGCCACCCGCGACATGCGGGTCCGGATCGCCGACCTCGACCTCGACGTCGCGTTCGTCGCGGGGGAGGAGCTCGCCACCGAGATCTCGGCGAAGTTCACCCCGGCGACGGTCGACGCGTTCGCCGCCGCGGCCGGGTTCGCCACGACGCGCCGCTGGGTCGACCCCGACGCGCGGTTCGCGCTGACCCTGTTCACCGCCGCCTGAGCTCCGGCGGTGCTGCGCCGGCCGGGCGCAGCACCGCCGACGGCGTGGTCCCGGTCTCCCGGCGGACCGCCGCGACGAACGCCGAGGGCGTCGCGTAGCCGACGTGCCGGGCGACCACGCCGACCGGGCGGCCCGAGGCCAGCTGCTCCAGTGCGACCCGCATCCGCAGCAGCGGCGGTGGCGCGGTCGTCGGCGGGATCGTCGAGCAGGGCCAGGGTGACCCGGCGGGCCCGCGGGTCGGTGGACAGACCTCCGCGCGGCGCGTCTGCCGCTCCCGCTGAACCCGGGGCGGTTCACACGGGTTGTTCCGCCGAGGTCGGATCGAGGACGGAGTCGAGGTGGGCGGGCACCTGCGCGAGAGCATCGGCACGAGCCTCCGCGTCCAGCCGAGCCGGACCGTAGGTGACGAAGGGCGGCACGACGTCGTAGCCGACGAACTCGAACATCCCCCGGTGGACGTGGAACAGGAACGCGTCGAGGTCACCGAACCCGTCCGCTGCGCCGCGGCGGAACGCGGACTCGTCACCTCCCGTCGTCAGTAGCACCATGGCCTTCTTTCCGCGCATGGCCCCGTTGCGAAGGATTCCGTGCTCGCCACCGAACAGCGCGCCCATGACGAACACCCGGTCGACCCTGCCCTTCAGGATCGCGGGCATCGAGAACCACCACAGCGGGAAGGACAGGATCAGCAGGTCCGCCCCCTGGAGCAGCTCCAGATGGCTTCCGACCGGTTCGGACACCACTCCGCCGCTGATCTGACGCATCTGCTCGACCTGCGGCTTGAAGTAGCCGGACCCGCTCGCGAACTGTGTCCGCGACAGCGTCGGGTCCCACCCGTGCGCGTAGAGGTCGATGGTGTCGACGGCGACACCACGAGAACGCAGATGTGCTGCGGCCGCGGCAGCCTGCGCGGTCGAGAAAGAACCCGGCTCGGGATGCGCATGGACGATCAGGGCGCGACGGACGGAGGACACCGTGGGGACCGTGGACATGGCGGAATCATATCGACAATCGTCGAAGTGTCGATCAGATGTGATCCCTGAGACGGGCCAGTAGCTCCTCGACACCCGCGTCGGCCCGTCTGTAGTGGGTCCACTTGCCGACCCGTGTCGACCGGACGAGGCCCACCCGTTCCAACGTGGTCATGTACGTGGAGATCGTCGACTGGGACAAACCGGTCTTCGATGCGAGATGCGTGACGCAGACCCCAGCCATCGCCCGGTCCGCCATCGGCTCGTACTCGCTGAACGACGCCTCGGGCGTGCGCAGCCACTCCATGATCTGCAGGCGCGTGGGATTCCCCAGTGCCTTCAGCACGTCCACCAACGCCACGGTCATCGCGCGATCCTCTCATCGACAGGTCCGCCCCTGATGAGCAGGAACATCGCGGCTCGGACCCGTCCCACGGCGCATCGGTCAGGCCTGGACGACGGGGCGTCGATGATCATCGGGCCTGTGCAACGAACGGTGGTTCCGGCCCGACACGCCGGACCTCAGCGTCCGGCGGGATGGGCACTGTGAGTGATGACATCAGACCCTATGGGCTCTGCTGAGAACGAGA
>NZ_VRMC01000139.1:0-8508 GCF_008369905.1 Pseudonocardia sp. EV170527-09 | reverse complement strand
ACGGCGGCTGGTGCCGGTGCGTTCACGAGGTGGCCTGACCGGCGTCCAGCTCGCGCAGCAGTACCCGGGGCGCCCCGGTCACGGGGTCCGCGACGATCGAACCGTCGACCCGGAAGTGCGCCGCGAGCAGACGGGGGGTCAGTACCTCGGTCGGTGTGCCCAGTGCGGCGATGCGGCCCGCGGACAGCACGGCGACCAGGTCGGCGTACTGGGCGGCGAGGTCGAGGGAGTGCAGCGCGGCGACGACGGTGATCCCGAGGTCCCTCGCCAGCCGCAGGACTCCGAGCTGGTGACGGGGGTCGAGGTGGTTGGTGGGCTCGTCGAGCACCAGGACCCGAGGCTGCTGGGCCAGCGCGCGGGCGAGGAGCACCCGTTGCCTTTCCCCGCCGGACAGCTCCGACAGCGGGCGGGCGGAGAACGCGGTACAGCCGGTGCGCTCCAGCGCGTCGGCGACGACGGCGGCGTCACCGGGGCCGGGACGCCCGAACGTGCCCAGGTGCGGCGAGCGACCGAGCATGACCGCCTCCCACACGGTGAAGTCGAACCCCCCGGGGTCGTCCTGGGAGAGCACCCCGACCGCGCGGGCGTTGTCGCGGTGCGGCATCGCGGCCAGGTCGTCGTCGCCGAGCAGCAGATGCCCGCGCACTGGCTTGAGCACCCGGTAGAGGCTCTTGAGCAGGGTGGACTTACCCGATCCGTTGGGCCCGACGAGGGCGAGCACCGCGCCGTCGGGGACGGCCAGGGTGGCGTCGTGCACGACCGGGTCCCCGCCGTGGCCGACGCTGACGCCGTCGATCACGAGCCGGGAGCTCACACCCCCACCGCCCCGGTCGCGCTGCGGCGCAGCACGTAGAGGAAGAAGGGCACGCCGATCGCGGCGGTGAGGACGCCGATCGGGAGCTCGGTCGGGGCGAGCACGAGACGGGCGGCGGTGTCGGACCAGACGACGACCAGCGCACCGAGCAGCACGCACACCGGCAGGGTGCGGCGGTGGTCGGCGCCGAACAGCAGCCGGGCCAGGTTCGGCACGACCAGCCCGACGAACCCGATGCTGCCCGACACCGCGACGACCGCCCCGGTGAGCAGCCCGGTGAGGACGAACAGCGCCGCTCGCAGCCGGGTCGGGTCGGTACCGAGCGCCGAGGCCGCGTCCTCGCCGAGTACGAGCAGATTGACCCGGTTCGCCTGCCACCACAGCGGCACCAGGAGTGCCCCGACGATGGTGGCGGACAGTGCGAGCAGGTCCCAGCGGGCCCCGGCCAGGCTTCCGAGCATCCAGAACAGGACCTGCTGCTGGGCATCGGTGTTGCGGGTGCGCAGCAACAGGAACGAGGTGACACCACCGAGCAGCTGCCCGACCGCGACGCCGGCGAGCACCATCCGGGTCGCGTGCAGCCGTCCACGGACCCGGGACAGGACGAAGACGCCGAGCCCGGTGAACATCGCACCGGTGAACGCGGCGGCGGGCAGGGTGAACAGCCCGGCCGTCGCGGTCCCGATCGTGGTGATGACCAGGACGGCGCCGACCGAGGCACCCGACGACAGCCCCAGGATGTAGGGGTCGCCGATCGGGTTGCGGACCATCGCCTGCACCAGCAGCCCGGCGACGGCCAGCCCCGCCCCGACGACGACGCCGAGCAGCACCCGCGGGGTACGCAGCTCCCAGACGATGAAGTCCTCGGCCCGGTCGATCCCGGAGGAACCCCCGGCCAGGTGGGCCGTCACGGCGTCGAGCACCCTGCCGGGCGGGATCGACACCGGGCCGAGCCCCATCGCCACGACGACCGAGGCCAGCAGGGCGAGCAGCAGCCCCGCGAGCACGGCCGCCGGCGGCACCCGGCCGAGCAGGCCGCCGGTCGCAGGGATCGGGCGGGCCGGGAGCGGCGCCGGGCCGGCCCCTGCCGTCTCCTCGTGGGTGGTCATTCGGTGCCGTGGATGCCCTTGGCGATCGTGGCGACGGCCTGTCCGTTGAGCACGCTGGGGGACAGGGTGATCGACTGCGGGACGGTGACCAGCCGGTTCTCGCGCACGGCGGTGGTCGAGGCGAGGGCGGGACTGGACCGGATGGCCGCGGTCAGCTCGGCGTCGCTCTGCGGCGAGAACCCGGTGATCACGACGATCGCCTGCGGGTCGAGCGCGGCGACTTGCTCGGTGGACAGGCTCGCGAAGTCGCTGTCCTGGTCGGCGGCGATGTTCTGCCCGCCGGCGAGGGTGATGATGCCGTTGGCGAGGCCGGAGCCGCCCTGGGTCATCAGCGGCTGGCCGGTCTGCGGGGCCGAGGACAGTGCCAGTACCCGGACCGGCGCGGTGCCGGGGGCGGGCGCCGCGGCGGCCACCTGGGCCTTGATTCGGTCGACGAGCTGCGTGCCCTGTGCCTGTGCGCCGAACACGGTCGCGGCCTGCTGGATGAACGTGTAGGTGGCGTCGATGTTCTGCACGGGCGAGGGTGCGTCGTCGCAGGCCACCAGGCTGGCGGCGCCGGCCTGCTGCAGCCGCTCCACCGAGGGGGTGCCGTCGAAACCGCCGAAGCTGTAGCTGGAGATCCCGACGACGAGGTCGGGCTTCGCCGCCACGACCGACTCGCTGTTGCCCTGTCCGGGGTCCAGCACCGGGATCGAGTCGAGCTCGGTCCGCTCGGCGCCGGCGAAGGCCGTGAAGAAGTCCGGGGCGGCGGTGCCGACGATCCGCTCGCTCTGGCCGAGCTCGGTCAGGATCGCGGCGGCGCCGCCGTCCATGGTGACCACGCGCTGCGGCGTGGCCGCGAGCTGCGGCACCGGAGGGCAGGAGGGGGCGGCTGGGTGCCCGGCACCGCCCGAGGGCGAGGACGAGCCGCCCATGTCCATGCCCTCGTGACTCGTGTGGTTGCCAGCGGCCGGTTCGCCGCCGCACCCGGCCAGCAGCAGGGCCGTGGCGGCGGCGGCCAGTGCCGTCGTGATCGTCCGTCGGTGTCGTCGCACCCTCACACGTCCTTCGTATCGTATTCGCCCAAGCACCTCACCAGTCGGCGTTCGCAAGCCTCCGGTCGTCGGTACGCCGGTGAAATGTGGCCCTCATCATGTGGTCGTATCATCCGCGAACTCGACTACGTTACGCGATCGGGAGGGCGTGGAATGGTGGGAGGTGCAGCGGCGGAACCCGTTGGCGGAGTACGTGACGACCGGGTCGCGGTCGCGGTGGCGGGCCTGCTGTCGTTCGTGGCGATGTTCGACATGAACGTCGTCACCGTGGCCCTGCCGCGGATCGCGGAGGGTTTCGGCGCCGATCCCCGGACGGTTCAGTGGGTCGTGCTGGGGTATGCGATCCCGGCCGTGGCGTTGCTGCTGCCGGCGGGTCGGTGGCTGGACCGGGTCGCCGTGCGACCTGCGCTGCTCACCGCCGTCGGTGTCTTCGCCGCCGCGAACGTCGCGGCCGTGGTCGCGCCGTCGCTGTCGGTGTTGGTGGGGCTGCGCGGGCTGCAGGGTGTCGGCGGCGCGGTGCTGATGGTGCTCATGCCGGTGCTCGCGGTGGCTGCGGTCGCCCCGCGGCGACGGGGCCGGGCGATGGCGGTGCCCGCGACGGCCGGCCCGGTCGGCGGGGTGCTGGGCCCCGCGGTGGGCGGGCCGATGATCGAGCTGGCCGGCTGGCGCGTCGCGTTCGTCCCCGCGGTGTTGGTGTCGCTGGTCGCGGTCGTGCTGGTCCGCTGGTCCCGGATCCCTGCCGGGGTGCTGGCCGGGCTGGACCGGGCGGGCCTGGCCGACGCCGCACTGCTCGTCGCCGGTCTCGGACTCGTGTGTGCCGTCGCCACCGGTGTTCTCGCCGGTCCGGCGGTGGTGACCGCGGCGGTCGTGGTCGCGGTCGCTGCGCTCACCGTGTGGGCGGTGCGTCCCGGGGCTCGTTCGGTCGCCGCGGCGCTGCGGCCGCGTGGCGCCGCGCCCGCCGCGGCCGTGGCGCTGCTCGCCGGGGCGTTCGCGGCCGCCTCGTACCTGGTCGCCGTCGGGTTGCAGGCCGGGGGTTCCGGTCCCGCCGCCGCCGGGCTGGCGCTGCTGGCGTTCCCGCTGGGGATGGTCGTGGCCGGGCCGCCCGCGGGACGGCTCGCCGACCGCTTCTCCCCGCGTGCGGTCGCGGTCGTGGGCGTCGCCCTCGCCGCGGTCGGCTTCACGCTGCTCGCCGCGCTCCCCGACGGGGAGCCCTGGACCCCGGTCGACGTCGCCTGGCGGGTGGCGCTGGCCGGGCTGGGCACCGGGCTCTACGGCGGCCCCACCCAGGTGCTCGTCCTCGCCGGGGCCGCGCGGGACCGGATGGCGACCGCCGGCGCCGGCGTGCAGTGCGCCCGCGCCCTCGGTTTCGCGGTCGGCCCGGCCGCTGCCGCGCTCGCCTGGAACACCGATGGCACGGTGCTTGCCACCCGTCCCGCCCTCGTCGTCGCGGCCCTCACGGCCGTCGTCGCCGCGTTGCTGTTGATCGGGGGCCGCGACCGTCCCACCACTGAGGAGATCCCCTGATGTGTGGCATCGCCGGCGTCGTCGAGCCCGTTCCCGTCGCCGACCCGGCGGCGCTCCGAGCGGTCGCCGAGGCCATGACCGCGACCCAGGTTCTGCGCGGACCCGACGCCGGCGGGGTGTGGCACGACGGACGCGCCGCGCTCGGGCACCGCCGCCTCGCGGTGATCGACGTCGACGGTGGTGTGCAGCCGATGCTCGCCGGCAGCGAGGGCACCCGCACCGTCCTGTCCTACTCCGGTGAGGTCTACAACCACCACGCGTTGCGCGCCGAGCTGCGCTCGCGCGGGCACCGGTTCGACACGCGTAGTGACACCGAGGTGGTGCTCGCCGGGTACCGGGAGTGGGGGCTCGCCGTGCTCGACCGGCTGGAGGGCATGTTCGCGTTCGCGGTGTGGGACCAGCCGACCGGTCGGCTCGTACTGGGCCGCGACCGGCTCGGCGTCAAACCGCTGTACTGGGCCCGCACGCCGACCGGTGGCGTCGCGTTCGGGTCCGAGCCCAAGGCCCTGTTCGCCCACCCCGGCATCGACCCGGTCGCCGACGTCGAGAGCCTGCGCGACGGATACGCGCTGCTGTTCTCCACCTGGCCCGGCGTCTATGCCGGTGTCGCGGAGGTCGAGCCCGGCGGGTGGCTGCTGTTCGACGCCGACGGCGTGCGCACCGGCCGCTACTGGCAGCTGGAGCTGTGTGAGCACACCGGCGGCCCCGAGGCGACCGCCGACCACGTCGCGGCGCTCGTCGAGCGGGCCGCCAGGTCCCGGCTGGAGGCCGACGTCGAGATCTGCAGCCTGCTCTCGGGCGGGCTCGACTCCTCGGTCGTGACCGCGTTCGCCGCGGCAGAACTGCGCGACCGCCGCGGGCCCGACGCGGTGCTGCGCTCCTACGCCGTCGACTACACCGACCAGGCCCGCGAGTTCACCGGCGACGTCCTGCGCACCGGGCACGACACCCCCTACGCGGCCGAGGCCGGGGCGCACATCGGCACCGACCACTCGGTGACCGTGCTCGACCCGGCGGCGCTGCTCGACCTGGAGCACCGGCGCGCCGTCGTCGCGGCGCGGGACTCCCCGATCGGCGTCGGCGACATGGACACCTCGCTGTACCTGCTGTTCGGTCGGATCCGCGAACACTCGACGGTCGCGCTGTCCGGGGAGGCCGCCGACGAGGTGTTCGGCGGCTACCCCTGGTTCCACGCCGAGCGTCCGCGGGCCGCGGCGACGTTCCCGTGGCTGCTCGTCACCGGCGACGACGCGGCGGTCCCGTTGCACCCCGACCTCGCCGCCGCCATGCGGATCGGGGAGTTCCGCGCCGACACCTACGCCGCCGCGCTCGCCGCCGTCCCGCACCACGACGACGAGTCACCCGAGCAGCACCGCTCGCGCGAGCTGCAGCACCTCTCGCTCACCCGCTGGGTGCGCCAGCTCCTGCACCGCAAGGACCGGCTGTCGATGGCGCACGGCCTGGAGGTCCGCGTGCCCTACTGCGACCACCGCCTCGTCGAGTACGCGTTCTCGGTCCCGTGGAGCGAGCAGACCCGCGACGGCCGGGAGAAGTCGCTGCTGCGCAGTGCCGGTGCGAAGCACCTGCCCGAGTCGGTGTTGTGGCGGGCCAAGAACCACTACCCGGCCACCCACGACCCCGGCTACACCACCGGGCTGCAGGAGCTGGCCCGCGACGCCCTGACCGTCGACGGCGTCACCGATGTTGTCGACCGCACCCGCATCGATCCGCTGCTCGACGCGCCCGCGGAGGGGCTCGACTGGGGCACCCGGCTGCGCCTGGAGCGGGTCGTCGACCTCGCCCTGTGGCTCGACGTCGCCCGGCCCGCGCTGCGGATCTGAGAGGACACCGATGACCTCCCATCACGAGACCGAGCCGGTCCCGCTCGTCGGACCGGATTACAAGCGTGACCCCTACCCGCTCTACGGGGAGCTGCGCCGCCGTTGCCCGATCCACCGGGTGACGTTCCCCAGCGGTGTGCACGCCTGGCTGGTCACGGGCTACGACGCCGCCCACGCCACCCTGAACGACCGACGCCTGGGCAAGGACCACCGCCTGGGCAACGACGGGTGGCGGGCGCGGGCGTCGATCATGCCCGAACCCCAGCACTCCCAGCTGCAGGTCCACCTGCTGCACCAGGACCCGCCCACCCACACCGTCATGCGACGGCTGGTGACCGAGTCCTTCACCCCGCGGGCTGCCGAGGAGCTGCGCCCACGGCTGCAGGAGATCGCCGACCGGCTCCTCGACGACCTGACGGCCGCCGACGGACCGGTGGACCTGGTCGGTGGGTTCGCCGCCCACTTCCCGTTCGCCGCGCTGGCCCTGGCGATCGGGCTGCCCGACGAGCTGGCGTCGGGGTTCCGGCGGGAGTGGGGCGGCGTCGTCGCCCCGGTCGGGCCCACCGACCCGCGCCGCGCCCACTACGAGGGGCTGCTGCGCGGGCTGCAGGACTACATCGCGCGGGTCGTCGACGGCGTGCGGAACCTGCCCGGCGGCGGGCTGCTCACCCGTCTGGTCGCCGCCCGCGACGCCGATGAGCTCACCGCGGAGCAGCTCGACTCCATGGTCTTCCAGCTGCTCGTGGCAGGGCAGGAGCCGGTGACGAACCAGATCACCACCGCGCTGGTCGCGCTGCTGCACCGCCCCGACGAGCTCGACCGCCTCGCCGCCGACCCGGAGCTGCTGCCGCGCGCGGTGGAGGAGCTGCTGCGCTACGACAGCGCGTTCGAACTCACCACCTGGCGGTTCCTCGCCGAGACCGACGACCTGCACGGCCGCGAGGTCCCCGCCGGGGACTCGGTGATCGTGTCGCTGTGCGCGGCCAACCGCGACCCGCGCCGCTTCGACCGAGCCGACGAGCTGGTGCTCGACCGCAGCCCGAACCCGCACCTCGCGTTCGGACACGGCATCCACTTCTGTCCTGGCGCCGCGCTGGCCCGCGTCGAGCTGCAGGTCGCGTTGGGCACCCTGCTCGCCCGGCTGCCCGGCATGCGGTTCGCCACCGATCCCGCCGCGCTCGACTGGACCCCGGCCGTGCTGGGTCGCGGTGTCCGCGCCCTGTCGGTGACCCACGACGCGTCCTCGCACGTCGGCTGAGCCGACCGACACCCACCACGCTCCTCGCCTCCGGCGAGGGCCCGCCGATCGGAGGATCGTTGATCACCTGTGCCCCGGACCCGGTCACCGACCGGACCTGCACCGACGCCGTCGTCGAGGACGTCCTCGACATCCTGCTGCGCCACCGGCGTGCCCCTCGCGATGAGCCGGAGCCCGAGCCCTCCGCCTTCGACCCGCAGCGCGCCCAGATCCGGGCCGCCGTCGCCGCCGGTACACCACTGCGGCTGGTGCTACCGGCATTCCCCTGCAAGTCCCCGAACCCGGCCAAGGTGCTCGGCCGGCTGCCCGACGCGGGGGAGCGGCTGTCGCTGCACCACCTGGACCGCGTCCGGGCCGAGATCGCCGCCGTGCACGAACCGGGTGCGCGGGTGCTCGTCTGCTCCGACGGGCACGTCTTCGCCGACCTCATCGGCGTACCCGACGTGCACGTCGACGACTACGGCGCCGCACTCCGCGAGCTCGCCGCGGCGGAGCGGCTGCCGGGCTTCGAGTTCTTCGACCTGTCGGACGCCCACCCCGATCGCAGCCACTCCGAACGCCGTGCGCTGCTCGACCGGCTGTGGGCGCCGTCGGTCGAGCAGTTGCGGGAGCGCTGCCGCACCGACCCCTCCGAACGCGCGCTCTACCTGGGGATCGTGCGCTTCCTCGTCGAGGACGCCGGCGGCCACGAGGGCAGCCGCGCCGCCCTGCAGCGCCGCTCCCGGGAGCGCGGCTACCGGGTCGTGGCCCGCAGCAACGCCTGGAGCGCGCTGGTCGCCGATCGGTTCCCCGACGGCGTGCGGCTGTCCATCCACCCGCATCCGGCCGGCTCGTCGAAGCTGGGTGTGCGCCTGGTCCCGGCCGACGACACGTGGATGACCCCGTGGCACTCGTGCGCAGTACGCGGCCCGGACGGGACCTGGGCGCT
>NZ_VRMC01000138.1:0-8514 GCF_008369905.1 Pseudonocardia sp. EV170527-09 | reverse complement strand
AGCGCGGCCCGGCACCGGTGGCGCGCGATGGGCTGCTGGAGGAGCAGATGCGCGACTACCAGCAGGCCGCCGACCTCACGGGCACGCTGCACGAGCTGCCGAGCTGCCTGCGCTCTGCGCTGGTGCACGTCCTGACCGCGGCCCGGGTCGAGCTGTCCAACGGCCGCCCCCTACCGATCGAGGTCCGCCGCGCGGTCACCCACCTCCAGCAAGCACTGACCGAGATCCACGCCCCTCCCAACCAACACCCTGCGTGACCGCACGACGGACTCCGCCCGCTCTCCGGTCCGGTGGGGTGCGGCCTACTGATTTCGCCCGTCCCCGCCGTACGGCACCGGTCCGGTGGGCCGGCCGCGGTGCTCATCGGGCGGGCAGGTCGTAGTAGAGCTCGAAGCGCTCGCGCACGAACGCGCTTAGCAACCGGTCAGCGGCAAGCGATCGTAGAGCCCCTCCCCGCGTAGGCCTCGCGCGCGTTGGACTGGCAGGTGGTCAACCCCTCGGCCGGGCTTGCCGGGTCCCCGTACACCGAGATCAAGGTTTGCGTACACGAACGAGAACCTCTGTATATCGACACCCCAGTGCCGTTCGTTACAGTTATCTTTTGCGTCCACACCGTTGGCCACGGAAGGGCACACAATGTTATCGACCTCCACTCGGCTGGACTATCCAAAGATTCTCGCACTAATTGACAATCGACGACATCCCGTGCTGAGGTGCATCTCTTGACGTAACGTTCCTGGAGGGGGATTCACGCAGGATGGCACGAATCACTAGACAGTCCTTGCGCGCGATCGCTGCCACTTTTTGTGTGACAGCGATCCTCAGCGTCTCAACCGGTGTCGCAAGCGCCACGAACGAGATGCCGCCTCCGGTGGCCCCACAGGCGGTCAGCGCATCAGAAGCCGATCCGGAGCGATTCGAGAAAGCGGAGAAGATCTGCGACACCTACGTCCGGAGGACAAACGACCAGACGGGCGACACTCAAGTAATCGGCGATACCTGCTCCGAAGATCCTGCCTTGCGCGCGGGGGCAGAAAGAATCAAGGCGCAGCGCGCACCCGTCGTCGTGCTGGTCGAGTTCTGGTCTCTTCCAGACCTTGAAGGGCTCGTCGATCGCGTATACGGCTGGAGCGGCCCCTGTGACCCGGTGGGGTACCGCTTCTCCAATCTGACGACTATGAACGCCAACCTCGGCGGTATCCGCTCCTATGTCGCCGCCAACCTCTGCTACGGACAAGAAATCTGGACGAACCCGAACTTCGCAGGAAACCTCCGGCGCGACACCGGTTACTACCACCCGTGGGTCGGCCCCTACCACGACGGAGCTGTTCGTTCGATGAAGGTTTACGCCTACCCGGTCATCGGCTGACAACCGACTCAGCTTTGTGAAGAGTGGGCGCGGTAGACCCAGCACGGCAGACAAGAGGCGAATCACCGCGCCCACTCATGTAGCTCCAGCATCTATAATCTGGGCATGGACACCAGCGAACGCCACAGCGGCGAGTGCATGAACGGGCCGGCCAAAGGGACGATCATGGGGTTCACGACACCTGCACCCGACACAATCGTCATCCCTAGGGAAGTTCTGCGTGACCGCGGAATTCCAGGCGATGAGCTGACATATCGCATCGCCGAGGAAGACCCCAGGAACGGTCACAGCGAATATTATCTCGTTGAGTAGCCGGACCTGCAGGTCACCGTCCGGCACGCGCGTCCGGCGCGGACGGTCTCCTCGTAACGGGTCAGCGGATGTCCGGCCTCGTGAGGTCTCAAAGCCCGTGTACCCCGCGTGTATCGTGGTCAGCGAATTGCCCCGGAAGCCTCTGACCCTTGCGGTCATGCGACCGGGGCTTTGTACGTGATGAGCCGCCGCGGGTGTCTGAGGCGGCTCATCGTCGTTCTGGGGGACGTTACCGGCGAGGTCCGACAGCGCGCGTGGTCAGGCCGAACCGGCCGTTCGTTCTACATCCCTCATCGGGCGGGCAGGTCGTAGTAGAGCTCGAAGCGCTCGGCGAGCATCGTGATCCGGTTGACCTCGACGGGGCACTCGGCGGTGGAAGCGACCCGGACCAGACGGAACACGGTGGTCCCGGGCGTGGTGGCCAGGGCGGCGGCTTCGTCGTGGTCGGCGCGTCCGGCGCGGACGGTCTCCTCGTAGCGGGTCAGGGGGTGTCCGGCTTCTTCCAGGCGGGCGTAGAGCCCGCCGGGGCCGGTGTCGGGGACCGCCATCTCCGGGGTGGCGATCGCCAGGGGCAGGTAGCTGGTGGCGAGTTGGACGACGTCGTCGTCGGCGTACATGACCCGGTCGCGGATGAGGACCTGCTCGGTGGGGGCGATGTCGAGCAGCTCCGCGATCTGCTCGCCGGCGGGTCCGGTGCGGACGGTGACCTCGCTGCGCGGTGTCCAGCCGCCGGTGTGGGCGTCGGTGGTGAACGCGCCGCGCCCGGCTGCGCGTTCGTCGCGGGAGAGCCGGTTGCGTGCTGAGCGCAGGACCGGGCGGTGGGCGCGCACGTAGACCCCGGACCCGGTGATGCCCTCGACCAGGCCGTCGGCTCGCAGCTGGTCGATCGCCGCGGCGATCGTCGCCGACGCGACGTCGTAGCGCTTGGCGAGCTCCGCGCGAGTCGGTAGCCGGTCCCCCGCGCCGTAGGCGCCGCTGCGGATCGCGCCTCGAAGGTCGTCGGCGATCTGCTGTGCCCGGCTCTTGCGCTCCGCCATGCACGGGACTGTAGCTGTCCAGACAGCTTGTCCTTCCATCTCACCCCACCCCACATCCGGGCTCGTCGACGTACTCCGAAAATCTCGCTAGACAGATTATGTCTAGCTAGCTTAAGATCTGTCTAGTTCAACTTGCTCGGGGTTGCCCGAGGCGTTCGAGCGGCAGCGGAGGATGAGATGACCGGCAACGACAGCACCCGCGAGGGCTCCGGCGACAACCCGGGCGACGACCCGGGCGACAACCCGGGCGACGACCCGGGCGACGACCCGGGCGACGACCTGGGCAGCGCCCCGGGCCACGGTCTGGCCGTCGGCCTGGGCGGGGGTGAGGACTATGTGATCGACCTCGGGCCGGTGGCGGTGGTGCTGCAGGCCGCGCAGCGGGATCTGGTGGAGTATCTGTCGGGCTTCTACGCGGTGCGCCGCGCCGGATCCGGGCACGAGACCGGGTCGCGGTGTGGGCAGGTGCAGTGGGAGATCGATGTCCGCCTCGGCGCCCCGGATGCGGGGATGACCTGCACCCGATGGGGTGTCGGGGTCGACTGCGACCCGGGCGCCAGGCGGGCGCGGGTCCGCGGCGTCGACCCGGTCCATCTGGCGATCACGGTGCGCAAGATGGTGCGTGAGGCGCTGGTGGAGTTCTGCGGGTCCCGGGCGGCGACGATGCTGCACGCCTCGGCGGTCACCGACGGCGCGCGGGTGGTGATCGTGGTGGGCGACAAGGGGGCGGGCAAGACGACCCTGGGCCTGAGCGCTGTGCTCGACCTGGGGTGGACGTTGCTGTCCAACGACCACCTGCTGCTCTACCGCGACCACGACGCGACGCTGGTGGTGACCTCGCTGCCGACTCCGATCCCGGTCAAGACCGGGACCTGGTGCGACTGGTCGCACCGGCTGCCCGCGCCGTGGGACACCGAAGCCATCACCCCCGAGCGGGCCCGGGCGCTCCCGGCGGGGCAGCGCTACCGCAGCCCGGGCCGGTTCCTCTACACCTACCGTGGCCTGGGCCAGCCCCATCCGCTGCACACCCGCCTGGCTGAGCGCACCGTGGACGTCGTGCTGGCCGGCTACGGCCGGGCCGGGGCACTGCCCGCCGAGCCGCGGCAGATTGAGCCGCAGGGGGTCGGGCTCGTCGACGCACTCGGCGAGCATGTCCGGTTCGACTGGTGGTTCGGCCCGGCCAACACCCACCTGCTGCCGCGGGCCGAGCGCACCCCCGCGCAGTTCGCGGCCGACTCGACCCAGCGGCTGCACGACCTGGCCGCGGTGGCCACCGCGACGCGCTGGACCCACCACGGGCACCTGGGCCCGTTTCTCGCCGCCACCGCGAGCCGGCGATGAACCCGGCCGCTGTGCGGGCCGGTGTCGCGGGCCGGCCGCTGGTCAGCGTGATCGTGCCGACCTTCAACCGACCGCACCTGCTCGCCGAGGCCCTGGGCAGCGTCGCCGCCCAGGAGGGGATGGCGGCCGGGGCGGTGCAGACCGTCGTGGTCAACGACGGCGGCGCCGACGTCACCGCGGTGGTCGAGGCCGCCCGCGCAGGCGGGCTCGCGGTGACCGCGGTGACCCACCGCCACCAGCGGGGGCTGCCCTCCGCGCGCAACACCGGCCTGGACCACGCCCGCGGCCGCTACGTCGCCTTCCTCGACGACGACGACGAGTTCCTGCCCACCCACCTGCAGGCCGCGCTCGCCCGGCTGCGCGACCCCGCCGCTCCCGCAGTGCAGGCCACCATCGCGGCCTGCACCGTCACCTCCCACCGCGACACCCCAGCAGCGGCGACCGCAGCAGCGGGAACCGGGGCAGCGCGGGTCGGGGTGCCGGGGACTGAGCGCTGGGATGTGCCGTTCGATCCGGACCTGCTGGCGGTGATGAACCTGCTGCCGGTGCACGCCGCGGTGTTCGCCCACCCCGGCCCGGGAGTGCGCTTCGACGCCGCGCTGCCCGCGCTGGAGGACTGGGACTTCTGGCTGCGGCTCAGCCACGGCCACGGCTACCGCTTCACCCGCATCCCCACCACCGGCGCGGTCTACCACCGGAGCGCGACCGCGACGAGCATGCTCAACGACGTGGTGTCCGGGGCCCGACCGGCCGCGCATTTCAGCAGGCTCGTCGAGCGGATCTGGCGACGCTGGCCCGCCCGCGACCCGCGCTCGGCGCGGTTCCGCTCCTACGCCGGGACCATGTACTGGCAGCTGCTCGGCGCGCTGGCCACCGGCCGCGCCCCGAACCCGCACTACTACCTGCACTCGGTGCAGGCCATCGCCGCAGCGTGGGCCGACCCCGACGCCGAGACGACCCTGACCGAGGACCTCACCCACACCGTGACCGGAGCACCCTGCGATGACCCCCGTGCCGCCTGACCCCCGCCACCCCGAGCAGCCCAGCTCCGACTGGCCCGGTCTGGGCTGGCTGGCCGGGCTGGACCTGGCCGGCACGACCGTCGAGGCGCTCCTGCACACCACCGACAAGACCCTGCTCGCCGCCGGGCACCGCGGCGGCCGCCCGGTCGTGGTGAAGGCCCTGACGAGCACCGACCCGTTCTGGCGGGAGAAGTTCGCCCACGAGATCGCGGTCTACCGGGCCATGGCCGACACCCCGGCCCCGGTCGACACCCCCGCACTGGTCCACACCGACGGCCACTCGCTGCTGGTCATCGACCGCCTCCCCGGCCGGGTCCTCGACGCCGACCGCTACCCCACCCGGGCGTTGACCGACGACGAGCTCACCGCAGCGATCGCGACGGTGACCCGGTTCGGGACCTGGCGGCCGCCGCCCGGGGCGCTGCGGGCGGTGTTCGACTACCCCGACCGGCTCCGCCGCTACGCCCCGCTGCTCGGGCCCGGGCCCACCGCGGTGCTGACGCGGCTGTGCGCCGAGCTCGGCGCGCCCGCCGCCCCGGCCCACGGCGACCCGCTGCCGGGCAACCTGATCCTGTTCCCCACACCCGGCCAGGCCACAGCCGCGTCCCCGGGGGCGCCGGCCGGGACGGTGACGGGGGCGCTGGCGGGGGCGTTGGTGGACTTCGAGTTCACCGGGCTGTTCCTGCCCGGGCTCGACCTCGCGGTGCTGCACACCCTGCTCGCCGCCACCCCCGGCGCGCCCGCCCGGATCCGGGCGGGCGCCGCGGCGGCCGGCGGCGACTCCCGGGCGCTGCTGGTCAACCGGGCGGTGGTGCTGGCGCGTGAGCTGCGGATTCACCGCGAACTGCCCGACGGGGCCCTGCGCCGCGAGCGCCTGGCCCTGATCGAACCCCAGTTCCACGACCTGACCCGCGAGCTGCAGGAGCACCGCTGATGCACATCGCCCTGGTCCACCGAGATCTGCACGCCGCGACCCGCGGCGGGATCGCCACCATCTACCGGGCCCTGGCCCCCCGCCTTCATCAGGCCGGTCACCAGGTCACCCTGCTCACCCAGGACTCCCCCGAGGTGCTGCACCTACCCGGTATCGACACCGTCGTGCTGGCCCGCACCGAGGACATGAGCGCCCACCGCGCGGCCGTGGCCGCCGCCCTGGACCTCGTGCAGCCCGACGTCGTCGAGTCCTCCACCTGGGAGGCCGAGACCCTGCACTACCTGCACACCCCGCCGCACGGCTGGCCCCGGTCCTGATCCGCGGGGACGTCTCCGCCGCGACAATGACCAGCAACCGGGCCCTGATCGCCGCCGAGCAGGATCTGCTCGCCGTCGCCGACTCCGGCCCCGAGGACATCGTCGCGGTCAGCGACTACGCCGCGGCCGACCTCGCCGCCGCCTACCGCATCCCCCGCCCGCCGGTCCTGGCCAACGGCGTCGACCGGCACCGCTTCCACCCCGAGACCGCCGCACGCGCCGCGGCCGCCGGGCCGTGCGGCGGCTACCGCGTCGTGCTCGGCGCCGACGCCCGCCCGATCGCCCGCACCCCGCTCACCGGGCCCGGCGCGCCCACACCCGCGCCGTGGGACCGCGGCGACGACACCAGGGTCCAGCTGGTGTGGGTGGGGAAAGTGACCCCGATGAAGGGCTGGGACCGCCTGGAGCAGCTCGCCCACGACCTCGTCGACGTCGCCGCCATCACCGTGCTCCTTGGGCATTCCCCCGCGTTCTGCCCCGTCCGCGTCACCGGCGGCAACCGTAGTCCGCTCACCGTGCTGCAGGACCTGCCCGAACACGCCGTCCCCGGCCTCTACGCCGCGGCGGACTGGCTGCTGTCGACCTCCCGCTGGGAGGGCTTCGGTCTGGCCATCGCCGAGGCCATGGCCACCGGCACCCCCGCCCTGCTGCCCGCCGACCTCGGCACCGCCCCGGAACTGCTCGCCGCCGGCGGCGGGCACACCTACCGCACCACCGCCGAACTCCGCCGCCTGGTCACCGGGCCCCGACCGGCCGGCGTGCTGCCCGCCCGGTTCGACTGGGAAGCCAACACCGGCGCCACCCTCGCCCGCTACCGCGCGCTCCTGCAGCCCCCCGCGCTCCCGCAGCGCGGCCGCGGCCCGGCGGCGCGACGGGGCGAGTGGCCGGGGGTGGCGCGGTGATGCGGGTGCTACTGCTTGGCCCCGCGCACGACGGCGGGAGCCTGCCGCCCTACCTCGACGTCCTGACCACCGCCCTGCGCCAGCAGGGTGCGACCGTGACCCGCCTGGGCTCCACCCAGATCCCCTACGACACCACCACCGGCCGGTTCTGGCCCGCCCCGCAGCTGCGCGCCGCGGCCGCCGAACTCACCCGCCAGATCGACCCCGCCGCCCACGACGTCATCGCCCTGCACGCCGGGAACCTCGAGTACGACCAGATCGTGCCCGCCCTACTCCCAGCCGGCCTCGGGCTCCCCGTGGTGCACCACATCCACACCCTGGCCCCAACCCTGCTGCACGAGCACTCCCCCGACCCCGACCTGCAGGCCGCCGTCGACGACGCCACCCGCCGCGCCGCCGGGCACGTCTGGTTCGGCACCTACGCCCGCCACCACCAACCCCAACAGCCCGCCCAGCCCGAGCAGGGCCGGGTGGAGGGCGCGGTGCAGGCCGGGGTGGTGGCGTGGCTGCCGAGCACGATCCCGCCCGGCACCCAGGCACACGCCGGCACGGCGCTGGCCGCGGCACTGGACACCGACCGTCCGGTGGTGAGCCTGTCCGGCTACGCCGCACCGTGGAAGGACCCCGCGCTGCTGCTCGACGCCCTGGCCCAGACCCGCACCCCCGTGCGGGCCGTGCTCGCCGGCCCCGGCTGGGACGACCCGGCCCAGGCCGGTGTCGACCTCACCGGCTACGCCGTCCCCCGCCCGGTCGGCCGGCACGCCGAGCTGGTCGTGGTCCCCGGCTACCTCGACCCGGGCGCGCGCCTGGCCCTGGTCACCGCCAGCACCGCCGCGGCGTTCCCCTACCGGCCCCACCCCAGCTTCCAGGGATCCGGAGCGATCGCCGACTACCTCGCCCACCACGTCCCGGTCGTGGCCACCGACACCGCCAACTTCACCGAGCTCATCGGGCCCGCCGGAACCACCACACCACCCGAGGATCCCGCCCGGTTCGCCGCCGGCATCGACCACGTCCTCACCGACCCCCGGCCCGCGGCCGCCGCCCGACAGCGAGCGCCCCGGTTCACGGCCGCCGCGCACGCCGCCCGCTGCCTCACCGCCTACCGCGCCGCCCGCGCCACCGCCGGTGACCGCCCGGGTCACGCCCCGGTCGACGCGGCCGCGGCGGGTGCATCCGCACCGGTGGTGCGACGGCCCGCTCCTGGTCGGCGACCTCGCAGCCGACCCTGCCGGTCCCGACGACGCACTGCCCGCGGCCGCGCAGCAGTGGCTCACCGC
>NZ_VRMC01000137.1:0-8691 GCF_008369905.1 Pseudonocardia sp. EV170527-09 | reverse complement strand
GTGACCCACAACCGGAGGCCTTCGTCTGTCAGCCAGACTCACCGCCCCCGGACGGGACAACCTCCCTGGACATCACAGCTAGGGACGGGTGCACCGATCTGGTTGGGTGTCCCGATGGCGACCAGGAAACTGCCGCGCAAGATCTACGACGCCGAGCTCCTCCGCCTGCAGGGCGAGCTGCTGCAGATGCAGGAGTGGGTCCGGGCCTCGGGCGCACGGGTCGTCGTGGTCTTCGAGGGGCGCGACGCCGCCGGCAAGGGCGGTGCGATCCAGCGCGTCACCCAGTACCTCAACCCGCGGTTCGCGCGGATCGTCGCGCTGCCCGCTCCGACCGAGCGCCAGAAGGGACAGTGGTACTTCCAGCGCTACGTCGAGCAGCTGCCCGCGGCCGGCGAGATCGTGCTGATGGACCGGTCCTGGTACAACCGCGCCGGCGTCGAGCGGGTGATGGGGTTCTGCACCGAGACCGAGTACCGCCGCTTCCTGCGCCAGGCGCCGGTGTTCGAGAACATGCTCGTCGAGGACGGCATCCACCTGCGCAAGTACTGGTTCTCGGTCAGCGCCGACGAGCAGGCGCGGCGGTTCACCGAGCGCCTGGGGAACCCGCTCAAGCAGTGGAAGCTCTCGCCGATGGACCTCGAGTCGATGACCCGGTGGGACGACTACTCCCGCGCCCGCGACGACATGCTGATCCACACCGACACCGACCACGCACCGTGGTGGATCGTCGAGGCCGAGGAGAAGCGCAACGCGCGGATCAACATGATCCACCACCTGCTGGGCTCGATCCCCTGGGAGCCGGTGGAGCGACGGGTGCTGACCCTGCCGGACCGGGTGCCGTCGACGAGCTACGAGCGTCCGCCGCGCGAGGTGCAGCGCGACGTGCCCGACCACGCCGCGTCGCTGATCCGGGCCGACTGATCCCGGACGGCCGATTCCGGACGGCCGATCCTGGTCGGCTGATGTCGGTCGGCTGATGTCGGTCGGCAGATGTCGGTCGGCAGATGTCGGTCGGCAGATGTCGGTCACAGTCACCCGGTTGGTACGGGCGGTACCGGATACCGTCCCGCGGAGCGACGGCGCGGCACGGAGGCCGCGCGGAAGGGCGGTGCCGAGATGAGTGTCGTGCTGTTCACCGGGTTCCCCGGTTTCCTCGGGTCGGCCCTGCTGCCGCGGACACTGCGCCGCGCGCCGGACTCGCGCGCGGTCGCCCTGGTGCAGGCCAAGTTCCTGGACCAGGCCCGCACGACCCTGGCGCGGATCGAGCGCGAGGCGCCGGAGATCGCCGGGCGCACCGACCTCGTCGTCGGGGACATCACCGTCGACGGGCTGGGACTGGAGCAGGCCGAACGGGAGCGACTGCTCGGCGGGCCGCTGGAGATCTTCCACCTGGCCGCGGTCTACGACCTCTCGGTGCCGGCGGACATCGCGTGGTCGGTGAACGTCGAGGGCACCCGGCACGTCGTGCGGTTCGCCGAGGCCGCGTCGGAGCTGGTCCGGCTGCAGTACGTGTCGACCTGCTACGTCTCGGGCCGCTACGACGGCATCTTCTCCGAGACCGATCTGGAGCTCGGCCAGCGCTTCGCCAACCACTACGACCACACCAAGCACGAGGCCGAGCGCGTCGTGGTCAAGGCCCGCGACGCCGGCCTGCCGGTGTCGATCTACCGGCCGTCGGTCGTCGTCGGGGACTCGGTCACCGGGGCGACGCAGAAGTTCGACGGCCCGTACTACCTGCTGCAGCTGATGGCCCGGCAGGGCCGGACGGCGTTCGTGCCGCTCCCCCGGGCGGCGGCGCGGACCCGGTTCAACCTGGTGCCCTCGGACTACGTCGTCGACGGGATCGCCGCGCTGGCCGGGCACGGTCCGGCGGTGAACCGGACGTTCGCGCTGGCGCAGCCGGCCCCGCCGACGGTGACCGAGATGTGTGAGGTGTTCGCCGACCGGCTCGGCAAGCAGCTGCGCGTGGTGCCGATGCCGGTCGGACTCGCCGCGTTCTCCATCGACCACGTGCCCGGCGTCGGGCGGCTGTTCAAGGTCCCCTCCAGCACGCTGGAGTACCTGACCCACCCGTCGCACTACGACACCGACGCGACCACAGCGATGCTGGGCCCGCTGGGCGTGCACTGCCCGCCCTTCGAGGAGCACGTCGACGCGATGGTCCGCTTCTTCCGGGCGAATCCGCAGGTCGGAACGGCTGCGATGGTCTGACGCACGGAGGTCTACCGTCTCCGGCGTGGCCATCGAGCGGAACGACGTGCTCCTCGCGGCCGCGACCGTGCTCGTGCAGAACCCGGCCGCGTCGATGTCGGAGATCGCGACCGGCGCCGGCATCAGCCGGGCGACCCTGCACCGGCTCGTCGACGGCCGGGAGGCGCTCCTCGAGGAGCTCAGCGAGATGGGCGTGGAGCGCGGGATCGCCGCGATCCGGGAGGCCCGGACCGACGAGGGCGACCCGATCGAGGCGGTGCGCCGGGTCATCGTCGGCCTGCTGCCCTCGGTGGACCTGTGGGTGCTCGCCGAGCGCATCCAGTCCAGCGACGAGGTCCTGGCCCGCTACGCCGAGATGGACACCCTGCTCGTCGAGCTGTTCCAGCGCGGCCAACGGAGCGGGGTCTTCTGCGTGACCCTGTCCGCGACGTGGATGACCGAGGCGCTCTACGCCCTGCTGACCCGGTCGGTGCTCGCCGCCCACGACGGCAGGCTCGCCCGGCAGGAGATCGTCGGGGTCACCGAGCGGACCCTGCTGGCCGGGGTCGTGGAGACCGCTGCTCCGAGAGGATGAGGCGTGACACACGATCGTAACTCTTGATACATCGGAGTCTCACTGGCTACTCTCGTGGTGCGAATCGGACAGAGCAGCTTCCGAGTCGACCACTACGAGGAGGTAGCCGATGACCACCCACGAGACCCCGACGCCGTCCTGGCCCGAGACCCTGCGGGACGCCGCCCAGCGCACCGGGAACGTGCTCCGCGAGATCTGGGTGGGCATCGACACCTGGAACGCCGTCACGCACGGCCGCACCCCGACCCGTCGCTGATCCCGGCCCTGACCCCGTCCCCCGGTGCGGCACGGCCGCACCGGGGGACGTCGTCGTTCAGGCCCGGTACGCGTCCGGCGGCGCCAGCCGCGGGTGCAGCTGTGCCCAGGCCAGCAGGCCCAGCGCGGCGGCGACGGCGAGCGTCCCGGCTGTCCCGATCCGGCTGACCAGGGCCCCGGCCAGCGGCGAGCCCACCGTCTGACCGACCCCCAGGGCGAGGCACGCCCAGGTCACCGCGCGCGCGGGAGCTCCCGGGACGATGTGGGCGGCCCACAGGATGCACAGCCCGGTCAGCCCGATGTAGCCCGCGCCGAACAGGCCCGCCGAGACGATCGCGCCGAGCAGGCCCGGCTCCGGCAGGGCGAGCAGGGCGATCCCGGCCGAGAACAGGGTCCAGACGACGAGCCCGACCGCCCGCAGCCCGTGCCGCTGCGCCGCCCGTCCCACCGCGCCGCCGAGCACGCCGACCACACCGATCGCACACCACGCGACGGTTCCGAGGACCGGCCCGGCCCCGAGCTCGTCGAGCCGCGCGGTCGAGAAGGTCCAGTACGGCGCACTGACCACCCCCAGCAACCCGGCGACGGCCAGCAGTGGGAGCGCCCGGCCGCGTCCCCGCTCCGTGTGCGCCGCCTCGGGGACCCCCCGCGGCAGCAGCCATGCGGCGGCAGCCGTGACGACGACCGCGACCAGGCCGAACCCGAGCCAGACGGCCCGCCAGTCCCCCGGCAGCAGCGGCGTGAACGCGGTCAGCGCGAGCCCCGCTCCGGTACCGGTGTTCGCCCAGGACTGCGCCCGGGTGCGCGCGGCGACACCGACCGTCTCGACGACGAGCTGCGCCACCCCCGGCGTGGCGAGGCCGGCCCCGGCTCCCGCCACCACGATCGCGACACCGAACACCACCACTCCCGGGGCGAGGGCCATGAGCAGCAGCCCCACCGTCGCGGAGACGGCGGCCGCGACCGTGGCACCGCGCGCCGACCGCGCCGACAGCGCCGGAGCGGCGAGCAGCCCGAGGACGTAGCCGGCCGTGGAGAGCCCGCCGAGCACGCCGACCGCGGCCGGAGTCAGGCCGAACGTCTCGGTGAAGCGGGGCACGAACAGCCCGTAGGCGTAGCGGGCGACGCCGTAGCAGAGCGCGATCACCCCCGCGCCGAGCAGCGCGGTCGTCCACCAGGGCCGGTCGGTCGTGGGTCCGGGGCGTTCGCAGGTCGCCGTCATGCCGCTAGTGAACAGACCTGTCTGTTCGTTTGCAACTCGAACCGCCCGCTGTCACGGTCGCCGCTGGTAGGGTTCGTGACCAGAACAGACCGTTCGGTTGGCCGAGGAGGGCCGCATGGCACGCACACGGCGTGGCGACGCCGGAGCCAAGGTGCTCGACGCCGCGTCCCGGCTCTTCTACCGGGACGGCATCAACGCGGTCGGGGTGGACACCGTCGCCGCCGAGGCGGGCGTCACCAAGACGGCGCTGTACACGAACTTCGGCTCGAAGGACCGGCTCGTCGTCGCCTACCTGCGGGACCGCGACCGCCGGTGGCAGTCCGACATCGACCGGATCACCGCCGACCACGCGTCGCCGCGGGACCGGATCCTGGCCGTCTTCGACGCCTACGAGACCTGGCAGTCCCGGGAGGACTTCCGCGGCTGCGCGTTCCTCAACGCGGCCTCGGAGCTGCCCCGGCTCGACCACCCGGCCCGCGAGGTCGTCCGGCACCACAAGACCGCGCTGCGCAGCTACCTGCAGGCCCAGGTCGAGCGGCTGGGCACGGCCGATCCGGCCGCGCTCGCCGGGACCCTGATGATCCTCCTGGAGGGCGCGGTCGCGACGGCGGTGGTCGAGCGCGGACCGGGTTCGATCCGCGCGGCCCGGGAGGTCGCCGACGGTCTGCTCCCGCCGGCCTGAACGGTCATACCGGGACCGGTCCGTGCGGGTGCTGGTCGTCGACGACGAGCCGGTGCGCGTGCGTCCAGCCGTGCACCGACCGGCGCGCGGTGACGACATGGGCGTGATCGGCGTCGTGGTCGTGACGGTGCCGGACGAGATCGGCGCCGGCCGTCGGCCAGACCGTCACCGCCACCCCGAGCGCGACGACGGCGATCGCGGCGAGAACCGACCAGGTCACCGCCCAGCCGGCAGTGACCGCCAGCCAGCCGGTGAGCGGGTAGGTGACCAGCCAGCAGGCGTGCGAGAGCGAGAACTGCGCGCTGAACAGGGCGGGCCGCTGACCGGGACCCGCCGAGGTGCGCAGCAGACGACCGGTGTTGACCATGATCCACCCCGGGCCGAAGCCGATCAGCGCCCACGCGAGCGTCGCGGTCGTCCACGACGGCGCCGCCGCCAGCAGCAGGGTCGCCCCGGCCGCCAGGCAGGAGATCGCCGCGCCGGCCAGCATCACCGTCCGGACCGGCAGCCGTCGAGCGAGCCACGGGGAGGTCAGCGCCGCCGCGGCAGTCCCCGCGCCGGACACAGCGAGCAGCAGCCCGACGTCGGCCTCGGTGCCCCCGAGCAGGTCGCGGACGACGTTCACCGTCGTCACCAGTGACACCACCCCCACCGCGGCGACGACGACGTTCAGCGCCAGCAGCCCCCGCAGCTGCGGGATCGCCCGGAACAGCCGGACCCCGAGCAGCAGCCGGGTAGCGAAATCGCCCTGGGCACGGCCCGCTACCGGCGGGACGACCGTCGACGCCACGAGGACGGCGGAGAGGACGAACCCGGCGCAGGTGCCGACGAACAGCGTCGAGTAGCTCGTCACCACGACCGCCGCTGCGGCCAGCAACGGACTCAGCACCGTCTCCGCGCTGCTCGCGAGCTGTGCGGCCGACAGTGCTCCGGCGTAGTCCTGCTCGTCGGGAACGACGTCGGGGATGACCGACTGGAACACCGGCGTGAACGTCGCCGAGGCGACCTGCAGCACCCCGACCAGGACGAACACCTGCCAGATCTCGCTCACCCAGGGCAGGACGAGCACGACCGCAGCGCGGACGACGTCCGCACCGACCATCAGCATCCGCCGCGGGGCCCGGTCGGCGACCGCGCCGACCACCGGCCCCACGACGACGTAGGCCGCCATCTTGATCGTCAGCGCCGAGCCCAGGACGAGAGCGGCCCGCTCGCCGGCGAGGTCGTAGGCGAGGAGCCCGAGCGCGACCGTCGTGAGCCCGGTCCCGACCAGCGCGACGACCTGGGCGGTGAACAACCGGCGGAACCGTGTGTTCCGGAACAGCGATCGCACTGGCCCTCCCCCGTCGACTGCGGGGACCCTAGAACGATTTCCCCATCGCCCCCACGGAGCAGTTGCCGGTGCGGCGCATCAGCCGGACAACGTGATCTGCGACTTTCCGGCGACAGCGGCTCGTCGCATCAACTGTGTACGAACCCGCTGGTCAGAGCCCCGCGCGCCGACGCACGAGCTGCGAGAGAATCGCTGTCGCCGCACGCTCGCAGGAGCCTGCCGATGTCGTAGTGGTCGATATCACGAATGGGCGCCGCCGCAATTCTGCACCCTCCGGAGGAAACCGGATCCCCTCTCCGGCTCGGCGTCCCCGTCCGGGCGCTGTCCGGGGCGATGACGGCGGCGAGGTGGAGCCCGGGGCTTCCGGGTAACCTGCACTCGCGCCCTCGTAGCTCAGGGGATAGAGCACCGCTCTCCTAAAGCGGGTGCCGCAGGTTCGAATCCTGCCGGGGGCACCACCAGAAACAGCCCCTCACCAGGCAAAACCTGGCGAGGGGCTGATCTTGTTGTGTCCGGCTGTGCCCAGCCGTGAGCGGACTTGAGCGAGCATCTGTTCCCAGGACGTTCCCAAGCGCGGCCGGGCGCCCTACAGCGGGGGGGTACGTCCGAGCGCGGCCATCACGCGGCGACGTGCCTGGGTGTCCTGCCCCTCGACGCACTTGGCGTAGACCTTCAGCAACACCTCGACCGAGTGCCCGGCCCACTCAGCCACCTGTGTCGCCGGGACACCTGCGTTGAGCCACGTCGAGACGCACGCGTGCCGCAGTGAGTACGGCGTGGCCGCGAGCGGCGACGCCGCCACCTCAGGAGTGAAGGCGATCGAGCGGGCGGCCTGCCATGCACGGATGTACGTGATCTTGGGCAGCTCCACGACCCGCCCGCCGGGGAACAGCCGACCATCCTCGCCCAGCCCGAACGCGTCCACATGCTGTTTCAGCAGCTCTGTCAGCTCGGGAGGGGCTGGAACAGCGCGGTGCTCTCCACGAGCGCGCCCTTTGAGCTGACGCCGGTCTCGCTGCTCTCCGTCGTTGGTCCACTCGGCACCAGCGTGTGGGGTCGCCTCGTCAAGATGGATTTCACCCCAGCCACCCCCCGCAGGCAGTGAGAGGTTGCCCGCGCGGACATTTACGGCTTCCTCAGGGCGCAATGCGGCGAAGTACATAAGTGCGAAGAACGCGACCAGGCGCGGACCGCTGCGCCGAGTTTGCCGGACCGCCGCAAGCAGAGTCCGCGCTTGCACAGGATTTACTACAGTTCGCCGATCGACTGCGCCTGACGGTTTCGGAGCCTTCCACTTCAATCCCACCAGTGGATTCGCCGGAAGGTGTCCCAGCTCGACCGCGTACTCGGCGGCGTTGTAGAGCACCCGTCGTCGCTGGTTAGCTACCGTCGCCGCAGCAGGCTTCCCATCGAGCCTGGTACTGATCGAGTTCAGCACCGACCGGAGCACGCCCGGATCGGCCAGCGATGCGACGGAACGACTGTGGCGACGTGCCCACGCCAGCGCCTCCCGAACGTCTCCTGGTTGGTTCGGCCCATCGCGCCGCGCCGAGTTGAATGCCCACCGATGCAGCGCGCGCCGCAGCACGACCGGATCAGGACGCCCGTTCACCTCGTCGAGCATGGCCACGGTCGCGGCCGTAAGCGCCTCCGACATGCCGCGCCGGTACGTCGCCGCAGCGCCCGGCCACTTCATATCCATGTAGCTGCACGCGAAATCCAGCCAGTTGACGGCCTGCGTCGGCCGGGCCGCAGACACGGGCAGCCCCGTCGTGACGTCGAACGCCTCACCGCGACGAGCTGCGCTGAGAAGTTCAGCACGGAAACTGTCCGCAAGGGCAGCAGTCTTGAACCGCTTCTTCCACCGCTTGTTCGCAACCTTCCACATGACGGTGTACGCCGTGGTGGTCTTGCCCTTGTAGATATCGGTCTTCCAGATTCGGACGTCATAGGTGGTGTCCATCAGGCGGCCACCTCTTCCAGGCTGTCGAGCCAGTTCTCGAAGTCGACACGGCGGATGCGGATTTCCCCGTTGGGGAGCTTGATGCAGCGGGGTGCGCGTCCTTTGGCGCGCCAGTCGTAGAACGTGGATCGGGAGATGCCGAGTTCGGTGCAGAGGTCGGTGACGGTGAGGCGGGCGGTGGGCCGGGTCATGGGGTCTCCATCCGGGCGGAGTGACAGCCGGGTTCAGGTGTCACTCGGGGTGTCACAGCGATCGGTGCAGGTCAGGGCAGGTGGAGTGACGCAGTGACAGTCGCGCCGCCCATGTGGTGGGCCCCGGGTGTCACCGCACCGCGGGCACGGTGTCACTGGCATTCCTCCAGGTCAGCGACCCCTGAGTGACGAAGTGACAGCAGTGACAGCGGCTCCCGGGCGCGGTTGTCACCGCTGTCACCGCTGTCACCGGCGGCTGA
>NZ_VRMC01000136.1:0-8868 GCF_008369905.1 Pseudonocardia sp. EV170527-09 | reverse complement strand
GTCGGCCATCCCCGCCGGCCCCTCGGCCCGGTAGCGGTCGGACCACTTCTTGGCGGTCCGCGCGGAGACCATGAACATTGTCGCGGCCGCGGTGTGGGTCCAGCCGTGCTCGACGACGAGTTGAGCGAGCCGCAGCCGGGCGCGCGGGGTCAGAGCGGCGTTAGCGTGGGACACGAAGGCCTCCGGTGGGTGAAGCGGTTCCTAGACAGCTCCACTTCACAACCGGAGGCCTTCGTCTGTCAGCCAGACTCACCGCCCCCGGACGGGACAACCTCCCTGGACATCACACTTAGACGACGTGGTCGGCCAGGTGCACGCAGTGGTCGGCGTAGCGCTCGTGGAAGCGGGCCAACAGCGCGGCGTGGACGGCGGCCGGCACGCCCGACGTCCAGTCCGGGCCGAACATCAGCTCGAAGACCTGGCGGCGCAGCGCGTCGACGACGGCTACGAAGCAACTGAGCCAACCGCCATGCCCGGCCGAAGCGGCACTTCGCGCCCGAGTCCAAGATCCGCAGACCGAATTACCTACCCAACGTTGCCTGACGCGGCACTAGATTGTTTCGGCAAACATGCATGCATGAATCTGTCGAAAAGTGCAACTCGTGGAATCGGATCAAGCTCCTGAGTGCCCTAGAATGAAGCTCAGAATACGAGCCTCACGCTTGACCCAGCCGTCTCCGGTCGAAGGTCCCCAGTGGCCTGCCTCCGCGTCGCTCCACAACTCAAAGGGGCCACCAGCCGAAACCTGTCGAAGATTATCGAGGTACAGCCTGGCCGAACTAACGCTGATTCGGCGGTCCGTGTCGCTGGCAACAACCAGGATCGCAGGATGGCAACCGCTGGATACCTCATCGACGGGAGATAACCGAGCAGCGAGCGGCACGCCTAGTAGTGACTCGTCATGATCAAACCATTCGCCTCGGTCCAGGTCAACCATGCTGACATCACCCTCCTCTATAGACCTGTATGGATCAAGGAATGGCGACTCCATGACAACGGAGTCGAACAGTTCCGGTGCCACATTGATTGCCATCGCAGCTAGGTAAGCGCCGGCTGAGGCGGTGCGAACTGAGACCTTCCGATTGAATGAGAAGCCGTTATCGACTAGATACCTTGCTGCGGTAATCAGATCGAGGACGCCATTGATCTTGTGCTTCCGGGAACCGGAATAATGCCACGACGGGCCGAACTCGCCGCCACCTCGCACATGGGCTATAGCGATCGCGTAGCCTTGATCGAGCAAGATGCGATTAGTGCTACTGAATGTAGCGTCCAGGCTACGACCGTATGCTCCATAGCAGGCAAGAACTGCGCCTCGGAGGGGAGAGTCTGAATTTAGGTGTGCAATGGAGATAGGGACATTCGTGCCATCGGTCGATGTGCAAAAGATGCGGTACTCTACATACTTGCTTCCCGCTTCTGTATATGTGGGCAGGTTGAGAGACTTGGCGACCGTGCCTGCAACTGACACATCAATGTACCGCTTGTTATGCGACAAACTCGACCACGCTACAGTCACGGAGTCGCTGAAGTACTCCTTGTCTGGGACTAACCAACAATGCCCATTGCTAGTTCTGACTAGCTCCGCAAGAGCTCGCGATTGTGGGTCAAACGAGAGAATTCTGGCGAATCCATGTATGCGGGCACTTAGTGCTAAGAACCCACTGAACGCTAAGACGCTGTCAACGGATGTGGCCTGAGAGACTTGCGTTGACGCAAGAACTCGCTCCGCGTCGGACTGATGACGCTGCCGTAGAACTACTCTCCCGTTGGTTGCTCGCTCTACAGTAATGAGGTACTCGCCTACGTGCTCGACCAGAAACTCCTTAGTTGAGCATCTTGTGCATAGAGTCACCCAGTCTGACAGATCGGCGCCCGCAGCGCGTACTCGTACTTCACGGCCGAGCATGGACCTTGAAACGATCTTGAGAAATGAAGTAGATCTTAAAGCACTAACAGAAACACTGTAGGAAGGGTCGGCATCCCGATATATCTCGTAGAATCTCTCGGGGTCAGAAAACCTCCGAGCATAAACGACATGAGCAGATCCGACCATAACGGTATAGAAAAAAGCACCTGAAACACTATCGATAGCCGCTCCGCGACACGCTGCAGATACGGGCTCAATGATATCTTTGTTGCTGCGCAAGTCGCGACACCGTAGAGTAAAATCCTCGGCTCCAGTATCATCGAGAGCGAATACCACAAACCTCGCATCATTCGATAATGCGATGGCACCAACCTGGGCGTATCCGCCTTGCTTAACGTAATCGTTCAGATTAAACAGCAGTATCTCCTCTCCAGTAGTCACATGTAGAGCCCACATCTGGCGGTGCGATCGTCCTTCCTCTAGCCGACTGAAGATGCGCCAACCTCGGTTCGCACTAGGCCGGCGAGGCACGTAGTGAGCGGACGATGCGTAGCGGACGGCTGACTCAATGGCTTCCACGATCACTCACCACTCGTTCGATCGAACATGACTGAGCCAGGCTGTTACGGCCCGGAGCTAGGGTACGGTGCACGGTGACCGTCGGTTCTAGTCGCTTAGAGGAGTCCATATGGATACTTTGGTTCGAGAGTCAACAGGCGATGACGCCGAGCGGATCGCCGAAGTCTGCGCAACTGCTTTCCAAGCAACCTACGAGTCGTTCCTGCCGAGTTCATACATCGCGCGATCGATCTCAAACTACTACACGGTCGAGAAGGTCAGATCTGATATCCCCAGCGCGTGGCCAGGGTGGTCCGGCTATCTTGTTGCTGAAGAGCAGGGGGTGGTTGTAGGTGCAGCTGGGGGCGGACTTCTGGAGCCGTCAACTGCTGAACTATACGTAATTTACCTTGATCCCCAAAAACGTGGAAATGGGATCGGAACAATGCTTCTTGATAGATTCGTCGACGCTGTCACTGAGCAAGGCGCTCAAACCCTGCAAGTTCATATGATCGAAGGTAACAATCTGGGTACACCATTCTACCTTGCTCGCGGGTTTACCCCAGTCGAGGTGGCACCAGCATATGGCACAGAGCCGGACGAAGCGATCAACGCGATCAAGATGTGCCGGAAGCTACACGACTGAAGATGGAATCAGCAGGTGCGACGAGGAGCTATGATACTCGTCCATTTGACCAATCCTGTAGCTTATACGTGCCCACTCCAAAATGCTTGCCCTGTCCGTCCGCGAGGCTGACTCCTGCCCTAGAACTGGATCGGGACCGTCGAGCCTGATAACGCTGTGTGCGGTCAACCCAGCTATCTGAAGTTCTTCAGCGGCTTGAGCAGGTTGAAGGTAGCGGTTTAACCGAAGGAACTCAGGGACTTTCTGACTCGTCAAACGGCCGTTGTTCAGCAACTCGGAGGTGTCAATACTAGCGACTACATCCGGAGCACGACACATGAGATCACGGAGGGCAGCTAGGGGCTGCAGTATCTCAACAAGGACTGTCCGGCCCGGCTCGACAACTCTAGCAACTTCAGACATCGCCTGGATGCGATCTGTCTGATTGAGGAGGCCGTACATCGGACCAAATGCTAATGCGAACTGAAAGGCGTTGTCGGAAAAGTTCGACAAGTTTCGGGCATCAGCAAAAGAGAACTCAACACCGGTGAGTCCCTTGCTTCGCGCAACTGCGTCGGAGATGAGAGGACGGCTCTGATCTACACCTGACACCAAGTAGCCAAGATCCTGAAGGTACAGCGACCAGAAGCCGTTTCCACATCCGACATCTATCACGTGACAGGGCGGGGGAGGCAGGTAGTCCCTAAGCGCTAGTCGAACAACTTCTGTCTCGACCAGCCGAAGGCTCGACCTTCGAGCCCAGGTGAGTTTCACACTGTCTGCACTTTCGTATAAGCGCAGCGCTTCGTAAGTGTCAGAAGAAGTGTCGATGTAGTCAGTCATCCGAACCCCCAACTGCCAGAGCTACGACGACGTCAAGTGAGTTCGCCTCGAAACGAGGAAGATAGCGCTGAGCTGTTGCTACGCCTGAAGATGGACAACATGAAAGGCCTAACCGCGTTGCTATGGCCCAAAGGCCAAATAGCCACCCGCCGGCGTCAACGTAGGCGAGTCGCGACCATGACTCTTCGTAGCTGGCGCCGAACGAGGTCCAGTCTAGGCACACGAGAATCGCTGCTGCCGGAAGATTCGTCGTACCTAGGAACTGGCCGATTTCCGATAGCACTTCATCTACAGCCACGGCGTCGAATCGAATCGACACCCGCTTGAACGTGGTCAGATCCACCGAGAATATATGCATCGGCCAGCTACTGACAGCCCTACACACGACGAAGAGTCGCACATGCCGACCGCCACCTGTAGTAGGCAGGACACACTTTCCGTCCTCACGTATGCATCGAGCTAGGAGCTCCTCAAGCTCGCTACTTTTGATAGGCCGATCTAGTCCAGAGCGAGTCGACGTCCTGGATGCAATAACGTCATCGAAAGTCCAAGGAAGCAACACACCACTCCTTACAATCGCAACGAATGCAGGGCCACGCTAGCTCGGCAAAACTACACCCACTGATACATTTCGAGCATGTTGTGCTCGGGATCTAGAACGTATGCTGAGCGAGATCCCCAGGGGAGGAGAACTGGCCGAACAAGAACCTCACCGCCAGAACTTTCAGCTGTGGAAACAGACTGATCGAGATCCGAAACACTCCACTGAGTAATTGTCTTGTTTCGAGCCAATCTGGGGTTCTGCTGGTCAACGAACTTGGGACCGCCAGAGGCCGCGAGGTACAGCTCATCGATGATACCGAGCACGATTCCAGGCCCTCTTACCTCTGCGAACTTCCGATCGTCCGACCAGCTAACTTCAAGATCGGCGAACGCAGTGTAAAAGCGGACGAGACGGCCCACATCGTTAGCTGCAATGGTGACGTGATCCAGCTTCATCTAGGACTCCTCGATCATGGTTGTTGAACTGAAAGAATCAATCATCCGCGAGAACCTGTGGCCCATTCTGCGTAACTAGAACGGTCGTCTCTTCGCGGTATCCGCCCCAGCGTTCAATATATACGGCTGGTTCGATATTCAGTACCGTGCGGTTAAAGAGAATCTCCTTTGACGATACCGAAACAGTAGGAGGTTCGTGAAGGTCAAGACCGATTCCGTGGCCAAGCGCATGTGACGGGACTGCGAATCCATGATTCTCTATCTCTGCTGCCATCGCCATTGCGATATCGCGGAGCGGGGTTCCAGGAAAGCACAACTGTATGCCAGCACGTTTAGCTGATCTAACGGCGCGGCGAGCCTTTTCGAAAGTAGACGTGGAAACTCCTCCAGCGATAATCGTTCTACAGAAGTCGCTAACGTAACCACCCAACGAAGCGCCAACATCGATAGTTATGGGCTCTCCAGGCGATGGGATGCGATTGGATGGGTGGCACCAGGGCACGGAGCTTCGGGCGCCAGAAGCCACGGACGGATCGAAAGCCCACCCGTCCATTCCAGTCTGCCTAATGTTCCTATAGATCGAGCACTCAATCTCTATCTCAGATAGGTCAGCGAGGTGGTCACCAACGGATCGGACAGCGTGGGCAATGGCGCGCGTCGCACGCGCTATTGTAGCTATCTCAAGGTTGTCCTTTTGTCGCCTCAGTTGGCTGACTTGTGCATCAATGTACCGGACTCCAGCGGGATCATCACGTGGCTGCCCGGTAGCAGTAAGCTGCAATAGTGGTAGGGAGGCCGCCTCTACGCCGACAACGGCGGTCGTAAGCTCCTGCCGCATATGTGCCATATCATTATCATGGTCCCAACGTCGCGTTGCGACATCATAAAGGGAAAAGTCATGCGACGGTGCCTGATTGAAGTACTGAAGGAGCTTGCTGTGGCGGCAAACTAGAACTATATCGATGCCGCCGTCCAGCATCGATGATGTGAATCGTTCGAGGCGTTCAGCGTAGAATTGATCGTTGGTGTTCATCGATTCACCGAACTCTCGTCGCCTATCGGTCGAAGCGCAGCCGACAAGGCTTTCAGTCCGGTAACAGATTCCAGTATGAAGTGATTCACGCCACATTTTGTGTACGCGTCGAGTACCCGGTTCAAGGACGCTTGACCGAGCCATATTGCGGGAAGATCTCTGTCTACTGGGATGTTCCGAGGAGGCGCATTCACGTCATTCTCATCGACTATGATTCGCAGATACAGCACGGTGCTGAGCGGTTTACCTGAAAGTTCTATAGCAGAAGTAATCTTCGCTCGCATGTTCGGCAATGAGTCTTCACGCGTCATCCAGCCGTCAAGCCATGGTGAGCATTTTCCGACACGCTGAACGGAACTCGAAGCCAGATATAATTTTACTCGTTCGTTGTAGGGAGCGAGATCGGATCCCGCACTCGCGACGTCCAGGAGCGCAGAGTCGAGGGTCGAACTGGTCGTCATCACGAAGCTTTCGAGGTCGAGCGTCGTTGACCCTAGATGCTCGTTCACCTCTTGGAATACACCGCGTCCGATTCCCAGGTGAATGGTGGCTTCGCTCAGACAGACTAGCGATGAGATTTGCCGCGCGATCTGGAGCTCCGAGCGGTAGCCAGCGGTTAAAACAGAGAACCCAATCTCGCGAAATCCCTGGAGCACAGCAAATGTGCCTGCGACGATTGGGTCGAACGGATAGCGTGCGTTTTCCAGTCCATCGACGGAAAGAGGAGTATCCCTGAACCAGATCGTATCGATACAGGCCTCACGGGCTTCCTGGAGCTCAGCCGTGAGGGCAGCTCCCGTTAGCTTGCCGGACCGCATCATGACTCCGATGGTCGACTTCACTTCTTCACTCTCAGTCGTCGGACGACTCTATGTTCGCCAGATTGGGCAGTTCCGCCGACGAAGGTAGTCGCTTGCTCTTCCTCTAAAGTCCATAATTCGGATAGAGTGTCGGTTGAATGTGGGCTGCCACAGCATGCCCAGTCAACTGTCGCCAAGATCGCGTGTGGTTTGGATTGCAGCACCCAGTTCATGGTCAACATCGACTCAGAGCGAATGTGATGCAGCCCAAATAGACAGAAGAAGCTGCTTGCCATCGTGGGAAGTTGGACGTTAGCCGCATCACCGACGATCACGTCTGCGTTATGTATGCTCCTACTCATGAGGCTTCGGCGAAGGTCTTCCGCGATCAGCTGATTAGATTCTACGGCTATGAGCTGCTGCGATGCATGAGCGAGAACGATGTTCTCGCTTCCATCGCCGGAACACATGTTGACTGTCAGCCTCCCTCCGCGAGTTCGCGCGGTGATCCCGACCCACTTTAGGACTTCTCGATGTACCTGCTCAAAGGTAGCCGTGTTTGCCAACACTGTTCTCCGTCGATCAGCTGTGGGGTAGCGGAGCTAAGTTGAGCTCTGCGCGGAATGCCGCGATCGTCGGATGTCCGAGCGGCGGGTACGCGGTTGGCATGTTAGCCACGAGCTGCGGAGCGATCACCCTAATTACACTGTAGCCAGCATCCCGTGCATCACTCGTCGTAACATCAAAAACGGATGTAAAGAGTCCTAGCCGAACGGCTTCACTAGCAGCAGTTGGGCTGTCCTCGTTGATACTATAAGTGCCGTCTATATGCAGATCGTGATCAACTGTAGCCGAAATCTTGCGGTATGCAGCGGAGCACGCATGTGGGTCTAGGTAGTACTGGAGGTTGTGAACAAGCTGCGTCATATCGGACCAGTCGTATCGGAAGGTACGACTGTACCGACGATCGTCACGAAACTTCCGCAAAGGGAAATCGATCCTCTCGGATTCGACAGCACTCCACAGTTCGCTCTTCGGGTCAATTGCCTGTGCGGCTAGTCTTCGCAGTTGGAAGGCTTCTGCTGCAGCTTTCAATGCTGCATTCTCTATATTGGTGCGGGCGGCAAATCCAACTTGGAGTGTGGCTAAGCTCGTGTCAACCAGAACGCACGCAACGATCGGGATCTTCGACGGCCCGTGGAGGAGAAGCCAGTCTAGTTCTACGCCGGCCGTAGGATCGAGGCTGCAGAGCTCTGGGACTTTGCTCCGCGGTCCAAAAGTCAGACGAGTGGCCTTCCTCCCGCAGATCCACCACTGGGCAGTCGCGTCGCGTTCAAAAAGCTCAAGCAGAGCCGATTCGGTAGCGTGATTGATCGAGACGCCCGCCGCAATACCAGGTAAGAGGACAGGTGTCCTGCGTGCCTCGTCTGGATGCGATCGATAGTAGTTCAAGCGAACAGCGGCAGCTGGGGCTGCTACAGTCTCACCGGTGATAAGATCGTGGCCGAGTTCCCAATCGATGGAGTCATGGTTACTCGTGGTTACAAAAGGGAACTCCGTGTGAGCGTATTGCGCATCGGTGAATTGCACGACAGTCTGAGGGTGGATGACAGCGCCATAGCGTTCGGCTGCTTCGTCTAGACTGCATTTCAGTGGCTCACGGACATGGATATTTCCGCAGTACCTTTCGATTGCTTCGCCGAGGGCGGCGTTGCGCGCTGATTCCCGGTCGAACGCAAGGCCGCCGCCAACCAGATATCGCCTCCCGGCCGACGGCCCGGACGGCGTCGCGCTGCTACTGGCCCGACACCAGCTCTCGACGGTCCACGGCGCGATGGTCATCAACCCGGCGCACTGGGCCGAGCTCCCCGACGGCCACACCCGCGCTACCACGACCTCGGCCGGCGACGACCCGGCTCGGCGCCTGACCTCGCCATCGCCGGAACCTGACCCGGCAATGGTCCTGCCGGGGGCCCGGCCCGGCCTCGGTGTCGTCGTCGCCCGTCGTCCGCTGGCTGACTACGACCGGCTCGCCGGGCTTTGCGCGCCACCCGACCCCTTGTCCGGGCCCGCTGCTGGGACCGGTGAGTCTCTGGTGGGTGCGGCATGACTGAGCTGCTCACCGGCCGCATCACCGCGC
>NZ_VRMC01000135.1:0-9409 GCF_008369905.1 Pseudonocardia sp. EV170527-09 | reverse complement strand
GAGATCGGGCACTGGGAAGGCGACCTGATCATCGGGTCCACTCGTCCCGCCGCGATCGCGACGTTGGTCGAACGCAAGACCCGCTTCACCATCTTGGTGCCGCTCCCGAATGGCTACTCGGCCACCGCTGTGGCGGACGCCCTGTCCAGCACCTTCCGGGCGCTCCCGACGGGTCTACGCAGGACGCTCACCTGGGACCAGGGAAACGAGATGTTCCATCATCCTAGGATTGAGGAACGGACGGGACTGAAGATATACTTCGCCGATCCCCACTCACCGTGGCAGCGAGAAACGAACGAGAACACTGTGAGTGTGTCGTTCGGCGGTTTCGGCTTGGTCCGCTGCCAGGCTCGGTGCCGGTGACCCCGGAGTGACTCACGAGAATACTGGCCGCGGTGACGCGTGCCTTGCGTTGGACTCGTCGTCCGGGGTCATCGGCGTCGGCCTGGCCCACTCGTCTTGGCTTGATCAGGAGCTTGTCCGCCCGTGGGCGTGACCCCTCACAGTGCTGCCGCGACCAGTGACCTCTACCCAGGCCGGCGCCGACGCGTTCGCCCTGGGTGAGAGGACAACCGCATGGCCATGCTGGCAGAGCAGTATCACTACGTCATCGGCGGCGACCCCGACCGGGACACCATCGACCTGGCCGTACTCGACACCGACACCGGTGGCGTTCGCGCCCATCTTGCCGACACCGCAGACGGGCCGGGCTACGAGCGGATGCTGGTCTGGGCCAACGAGCACGCCCCACAGCAGCGGGTATGGGCTCTGAAGGGCACCGGCAGCTTCGCCGCCGGCCTGGCTCGATACCTGGCCGAGGCCGGGGAGACAGTTGTCGAGGTCGGTGCAGTCAAGCGTTCCCGCGGCGCGAAGAACGATCACATCGACGCCGTGCGCGCCGCTCGGACGGCGCTGGCCCGTGAATTTCAGACTCTGCCTCGGGCGAGGGGCCTACGCGAAGCGCTGCGGATGGTCCTGGCCACCCGGGCCGCAGTGCTGGTCAGTCGGACCAAGGCGATCAACGAGCTGAAGAGTCTGATCATCGTCGCCCCCGAGCACCTGCGCGCCCCACTGCGTGGCCTGCCCCTAGCACGCCAGCTCGGTCGGATCTCGCGCTCAACAACAGGCCCCGCAAGAGCCTCGACTGGAAGACCCCCGCCGAAGTGTTCGAAGAGCAGCTACGCTCAGCCTGACAACCCGGTGTTGCAACGATCGGTTGAACCCAGGAACTACACATCTCTGCGATTTGGGCAACGCCTGGAAGACCACGGTATCTTCGCGTCGATGGGGTCGGTCGGCGATTCCTACGATAACGCGCTCATGAAGAACTTCTTCTCCACACTCAAGACCGAGCTCGTCTACCGGAAATCGTGGCGAACCCGCGAGGAGGCCGAGAACGAGCTGTTCGCCTACATCGACGGTTGGTACAACACCGAACGCATCCAGGGTCGACTCGGGTGGCGCTCACCGGGTGAATACGAGGCCACCTGGCACGCCCAGGAGGGCGTCCTGGACGATCAACCCGCATCACCCGCCGACGGGGCCGACCCGGCCCCGGTCAGCTAACCAGCACTCCGAGCGAGCGGGAGAACCTCACAAGAGCGGCTGAACAAGGAGATCCGGCGCCGCACCGACGTGGTCGGGATCTTCCCGGATCGCGCCGCGGTCGTCCGGCTGGTCGGCGCCGTTCTGGCCGAGCAGACCGACGAATGGACCGAAGGCCGCCGCTACATCAGCCTCGATCTACTCGCCAAGGCCCGGGCCGCGATCAGCCCGACCATCGAGACGACGATGGAGGTGACGACCGGCGCGATCAGCGCCTAGATTGACCACGAAGGCTCACGAGGTGGCCGTCCTCATCCACCACGTCAGCGGACGTGGCCGCGCGGGCCACCCAGTTGCCCAGGGTTCCCTCGTTGACCCCCAGATCGCGGGCGACCTGGGCGATCGGCTTGCCCGTCTCCTCCACGATCCGGACCGCCCCGTCACGGAACTCCCGGTCATATCGCTTCCGTACCTCTGGCACCGCTACCCCTTAGAGTGTGTTTGAGAAGGGTCGGCGTGTCTGCGCCGCGCGGGTCGGGCTCTGGTCCATCGTGGACGAGTGGCTCGGCGCAAGCGGCGGTACCCCTCGGACACCAGCGACGCCCAGTGGGCGCTGATCGAACCACTGCTGCCCGCCGCGGGGGCCGGTGGACGGCCGGAGAAGCATCCGCGCCGTGACGTGGTCGACGCGGTCCTCTACGTGGTGCGGGCGGGGTGTGCGTGGAGGGCTCTGCCTGCGGACTTCCCACCCTGGCAGACGGTGTACTGGTACTTCAACCGGTGGGAGCAGCAGAAGGTCACCGAGCAGATCCTGCCGATCGTGCGCCGCCAGCTGCGTGCCCGACGAGGGCCGTGATCCCGAGCCGAGCGCGGGGATCATCGACTCCCAGTCGGTGAAGGGCGCTGGCACAGTCGGGCAGGACACTCGTGGCTACGACGCAGGGAAGAAGATCAACGGCCGGAAGCGGTTCATCTCCCACGGTCACCCTCGGCCTGCTGCTGACCACGATGGTGTGTTCGGCGTCGGTGCAGGACCGTGACGGCGCCAAGCCGATCCTGCTGGATCTGTACCTGCGTACGAGGGTGCGGTTCGTCTACGCCGACGCCGGGTTCGCCGGACGCCTGCTCGACTGGGCGAGCACGATCCTCAAGACCACGGTCGAGGTCGTACGCAAGCCTCCTGAGCAGCGCGGATTCGCTGTCATTCCGCGGCGGTGGGTGGTCGAGCGGACACTGGCCTGGCTCACCGCGCACCGCCGCCTGGCCCGGGACTACGAACGCCACCCCGCCGTCTCCGAGGCCATGATCCGCTGGGCAGCGATCAACACCATCACCCGCCGCATCGCCCGTGGCAAGCCGGCCGCGCGCCAGCAGAAGTACGTCTTCACGCCCTCAACATGATCTTCTCAAACACGCTCTAAGACCATCGCCCGCTACGGGCGCGTGGATCTGCTCTGCATCGACGAACTCGGCTACATGGAACTCGACCGCCGCGGCGTCGAACTGCTGTTCCAGGTGTTAACCGAGCGGGAAGAGACCAACGCGATCGCCATCGCGTCGAACCAGCCGTTCTCCGGCTGGACCCGCACCTTCACCGACCCACGGCTCTGCGCAGCGATCATCGACCGGCTCACCTTCGCCGGGAACATCATCGAGACCGGCACACAGTCCTACCGCCTCGCCCACACCCGGACCAGACAAGCCCCGGAAAGCAGCTGACCTGGCAAGAGGCCCCCGGGATATTCCTCAGCGTGATCCGCAGTGACCAGCGCCAGCTTCCTGCACGGCGAGCACGGCGTCGAGCACCAACTGCGCACGCTGCGACGACTGACCGGACTACCCACGGTCAGCACGACATCGGCGTTCCAACACGCCGTGAAGCACCTGAACCTGACCGCAGTGGCGCTGGCCTCGGTCTAGCACCCCTCAGCCAGTGACCACTCCATCCAACGCCTCGCCGAGGCCGGCGTACCACCGTCAGCCGCGCCGACGCCGACGCGTCCTCTGATCCCGAGCTCGCCGACTGGACCAGCACCCAGATCCAAGAGCTGGTCCAGTCATCTCTGCACGAGCAGGCACACAAGCAGCCGTCCTGCCCGAGACCGCGCTGCACACCGCCACACTCGCTGACCGCCTCGACCAGGCCGCCGACCGCCCGGTCCTCACCGCCACCCAGGTCAGCATCTGGGCCGCCTACGACGCCATCGGCCAGCGCCCCCGCACAAGCAACGCCGGAATCCTGTTCACCGGAGCCGAATCGCCCCGTCCCCCCCGGGGCCAACTGCAGTTGACATTCTCAATGAACCTGGTCGAAGTCTGGTTCGGACTCATCGAGCGGCAAGCCGTCCGCCGCGGGGTCTTCAATTCGGTCAAGGACCTCAACGGCAAGCTCCGCGCTTACATCGACGGCTGGAACCAGCACGCCTACCCCTTCATCTGGACCAAAACCGCCGACGAAATCTTCAAGAACGACAACCGTCCAACAACTTCAAATCCGCGCCACTAGAACCAAGTTCCAGACCAGGGAGCTGAGCCAGGAACGGAGAACAATGCATCTGCTCGGATAGCAGCGCCCGCAGCGTGCTCAGTCCATAGACCACTGGTGACCAACTCCGATGGCCTCCGGTCGCCGAGGAATGCCGGGGCGAGTGAACTGATGTTGCACTCCAGATCAGGCAGGGTCCCTCTGGAAGGGTTGACGTTTCCTGAACTGATTCGCCAGGTGCTGATACTCTCATCGGTGCCGATAGGGAACGGGTCATGTATTCGTAGAGTGATTGGATCGCCGGAACCCCACGAACGTGAGGTGAGCGCCACGGAGAGATCGATGATGCGTAGCCATAGATCGTCACCGCGTCCGGTAATCCGATGATGCCGTGGGTCGACAAGCATCAGGTCGAGGTTCTCGTCGAGCGGGCGCGACCAGCCCACCACAGAGTCAACGAGATCGAGATTGGAAAGAAATCGCCAGAGGCCAGCAGCAGCTGCCCCCGACCCGGCCCAAAGCTGCTGGATTACAATTTCGGTAGGCCAATCGTGGCCCGGACTGGCAGCGGATGCGTTCCACACTACGAACCCGTCGTCAGCGTCTAGTCCAGTGTGTACAGCGATGCCCTGATGCCCTGAACCAGTGAAACCCGGGGCAGACGGACTCGCAGGATTAAGTGCCCGGCGCCACCAGCACGATGTACGAGTCATACCTCCTGGCCGGGCACCAGCGAGCCGCTCCTGTAAATAAGGTAAGAGTGCAGCCGCCTCGGTCCGGCTGAGCATCCGCACCTGCCCTGCGCTTGAAGCAGTTGCTCGCCAATCGGAGTTAGCAGCAATTTGGACACTCTCGGCTCGAGATGCAATACCGTAGCCGAAGCGGTCATACAGCCCTGTCTGAGTGGCGTGGAGGACTGCGACAGCATCCCCACGCTCCCTTGCTGAACTTAGCTGGGAGCGCATCAACGCGGTCAATCGCCCTGCGCGGGTAGCATCGGCCCGGACACCTACTCCGGTAACCGCAGCAGCTCTCACTCGCGCCCCACCAGGTAGCGTCAATCTAGTCGGAAATGAATAAGCGGCCCCTACAATCTCCCCGTGTGCAGACTTTACACCGAGCCAACACTCCTCCTCTGAGTGACCGTGGGTAAGCCACTCATAGTCAGTAACCGGGGCCTTACATAAGGCAGCCAGGAATACCTCAAACGCGGCACGGCGATCTACCGAATCGTCCAGGACATGCACATCATGCATCTCCTTTTCTTCTCTCACTGTCTTTTCCTCAGCTATCTGAATCGAGGCGGGGAAGTATCGACGTGCTTTCCTCCTGAGGGACGGGAGCACTCTCAGGCCGGGGAGCAGACGCAGCCTCGTTGGTGTGGTGCCAGTAGATGGAGGGCTTGTCGAACTTGGGCGCTCGCACGGCGCCGCCAATATCTGCATAAACATCCGGGCGGAAACCCCGCAGATATAGTGCCCAGACAGCCCCGCCAAGAGCGGCGGCGAGCACGGTCACGGCGAGGAGCCAACGAATGGGCGAGGAGGGCGCTACGCCGAGCAATGAATCAAAGTTGACGACCATCACAACAAGAAACGTCAGGAGAAGCGTCGCTGCGAGCGCAGGGGCGATCGTTCGCGACCACACTAAGGTCGGTGACACGACAGAGGAGTGCCGGAAAAAACCGATCACCGCAACTGAGGTGCCAGCCAATAGCAGGACGACCCCGAGAGCGGCGAGTCCGGAGGACCAGCTAAAGAGCGTCAGCATTGGGTCGGCGTCGGCAATAGCGAACCCTGCGACAACGACCAGCGCCAACGTCGACTGGGCAATAGATCCAGCGACAGGGGCCCCGGAGCGGCCCCCAATGGAACTGAGTTTCTCCGGGAGCACGCGTTCACGACCGAGAACGAGTAGATAACGAGCAACACTGTTGTGAAAGCTAAGCAAGGCCGCAAAAACACTTCCCAGTAGCAGTGCAGTCGCGAGATCAGCAACGATCGGCCCGAACGCGTCGGCGAGAGGTCGAATGATCAAGGCGGGACCTTCTGTGCTGGCACGCTCCTGGAGGCGCCTGGCTCCAGTGGCGGCGACTACCGCCCAGGAAGAGAGCGCATAGAATGAGCCAATAAAGACGATCGCAATTAATGTAGCGCGCCCGACCGCGCGGTATGGATCACGCGCCTCTTCGGAGTAGATTGCCCCGGACTCAAATCCGGTGAACGAAGCCACAGTGAAGGCGATGGCGGCACCAAGTCCGCCAGCCAGCAGAGTGCTTGGCATTAATGGTGCGGTAGTTACAACCCCTTCAGCAGGGCGAGCAAACCCGATGATATCGAATGCGGCCACCACTGCAACTTCGGCAATCAGCAGCACCGCAAGGACTCGGGCGTTGAGGTCAACGCGAAGCAGGCCGAGGGCGGCAACTGTGCCCATTGCGAGTAGGGCCCAAATCCACCACGGCATCCGTAGGCCAAATGCTTCTGCAGCAAAGTTCGACACGGTCGAACCAAACAATCCATACAGGCCGACTTGGATCGAATTATAGGAGACAAGCGCTACAAAAGCTCCGGCGACGCCCGCCGGACGCCCGATTCCGCGGGCGAGATAAGCGTAGAATGCGCCTGCGCTGGCTACGTGACGACTCATCGCTACATAGCCAACTGCGAACAGTGCCAGCGCGACAGAGACAACAAGAAATGCTAACGGGACACCTTGATTGCCACTGACAGCGTACGCAGTCGTCACTCCACCCGCCAACGCAGTGAGAGGAGCTGAGGCGGCCACCGTGAAGAACACCAGGTGTGTCACTCCAAGACGCCGTCGTTGCAGACTGGCCACTTGGGACGTACTGGACGCAGATAAGGGCACGAGTTACTCACAATCTCGCCGGGAGCAGGGGACCGGATACTAGGCGCACGTGCTGCCACGGCTAGCCACCGGGTCGGTTCCATCCGCATGGCACGTTCGCGCTGGGGCCGCATCCAGGGACGTTCAGCGCGGTCTCCAGGACCGACTTGGTCAGCTGCTTGAGCAGCCCGTCCGGGCCTGCCAGCACCAGCCCCCGTTCCTGCGCCCGGTCCACCAGCTCCACCGCGGCCTGCTACTCGGCCGACGGCGGCCAGGACGGCGTCGCGGTCGCCGGGCATCGCCGGGACAGAGGCGGGGATGAGTGAACCGCTGACAAGAGCGCCTCTCTCGATCACCAGGCTCAATGGCCATCGGTTGGTATGGGCGTCCTCTCGGATGCCATTACGGGTGGTACAATTCAATCAGGCGCCACTCCAGCATCGGGATACTCAGCCCAGTCGACTACGAAACAGCCCACACCCCGCCACACCAAGATCACTGACCCCACACCGTCAGTATCCGGCGCAGGGGGCCAAGCTCAACCCGACCACTGAGCCGGAGGGATGATCCGATGAGGCGGACCCAGCCTCGTGCCGTACTGGCCCCGACGGGGCCAGACACCCCACCCCGCTGCGACGGCTGCGGGCGCGGGCCCCGTCACCCCGGCGAGCGCACCGACATCGCCACGGCCTGGATCCTGCCCGGCACCGACGGCCCAGTGATCGGGCACTTCTGCCGCGACTGCGCCCCGACCGGCCCGGTCCTCGACCTGACCTGCTCCCAGTGCGGCGACGGCCCCCTGCTCGCCGGGGACATCGCCGAGACCCCCGAACAGGCCGCCCCGCTGCTCACCGCAGCCGGATGGCACCTCACCGACCCCCCGACCTGCCCGACCTGCCCCCGAGTCCCCGCTCGGCTCCCCCGTCAGCGCCGCATCGGAGAGGCCCGATGACCGTGCCGAACATCGTCCGCACCCAACGCGCCCAGGGGCGACGCCGCGACCCGATCTTGGCGAACCCCAGTCAAATGCTGCGGTAGTTCCGCCGCCTCATGACCGACAACGCTCGATTCCATCTTCTCGGCTACTGAGCCTTTTCCAACCTGACGTTCCTACAGCTCGGGGGCTGACTCCGTGTACACAGAGGCGGAGCTGACGATCCTGTGACCTGTGCAGCCGTGGCCAGAGCAGTTGCGCCGCAGCCTTAGCGATAACATGTCGTATAGGCTCGCCAGTCAGGTTGGAAAAGGCTCACTGCCAAGTCTGGAGGCGTCCGGCTGACGGGGGATCACTTCAGCAAACCGTATGTCTGGGGCGGGAAAGGGCCCGACGGGTTCGACTGCTCCGGGTTGATGCTCGCCGCCTGGGCGCACGCCGGGGTCCCGATCCCCGCCGGGACGGTCAGCCAGAAAAACGCCGGCACCAACGTGCCGATCGCACAGATCGCCCCCGGCGACCTCGTGTTCATCCCCGGCAGCCTCGGCAGCGAGACCAATCCGCGGTACAACGGCATGTACGTCGGCCACGGCCTGGTCGTCAACGCCTACGACACCTCCCAGGGCGTCATCCTGCAACCACTCACCGACTGGGCCGACGAGGTCACCCACATCCGCCGCGTCCACCAGCCCGACCCGGGACCCGGAACGTCGAACACGACACGAGCAGCGCCATGAGCAGTGACCGAAAACGTTCCACGGAATCCGCCCGCGACGCTCCATTCGGAAGAGAAATGCGGTAGGATGGCCACACTCTCCGACGATCTCCGGAATGGGGACGTCTCCACCCTTGATGCGATAAGAATGTCGAACCGACAGCTATGGCGCGAGTTTGCACTTTCCGGTGGTGCGACGACCTGGATGGTCACGACGCCGCCGAAACCGTCGAATTCGCTATTGATCGCCGCCGTTACAGTATTGATTTGAGCAGTGAGAACGCGGTCCGGTTGCGGGCGGTGTTGGCCGGGTATCTCGCGGCGGCCCGCGTCGTCGGTCCCCCGGTCGGTAACCGGGCCGCGGCGATCTTGTCGACTTCTCGGGCACCGGAGACTCCGAGGGCTCCCTGCCCCCACAGCTGTGGCAGCTCCGAGCCTGCAGGAGCAGGTACCTGCGGGATGATCGACGTCGATGACGACTATGGCGGTGGAGCTGGTGCAGTCATGGGTCTGAGCTTGACCCCTGACGCCGGACACGTCACCTGAGGTGGACCCGGTCCACCAGGGAGGATGTTGTTCGTGCCTGCACCTCACCCGCCCGAGTTCCGGCGCCGCGCCGTGGACCTTGCTCGTGCTGGCGACAAGCCGGTGTCTGCGATCGCGAAGGAACTGTCGATATCGGAGTCGTGTTTGCGGAGCTGGATGGCCCAGGCCGCCGCCGACGACACCGGCGGCTCCGATTCACGGCTGAGTAGCGCCGAGAAACGCGAATTGACCGGGCTCCGTAAGGAGAAGCGTCGCCTTGAGGTGGAGAACGAGATTCTCAAGCGGGCGGCCGCGTATTTCGCCCGGGAGAACGTTCTCCCAAAGTAGTTTTCCC
>NZ_VRMC01000134.1:0-9503 GCF_008369905.1 Pseudonocardia sp. EV170527-09 | reverse complement strand
CAGCAACGACTGAACACCCGACAAGGGGGTCAGTCCCAATCCGTCGTTACGGGGTTACTCCCAACCCGCCGTTGACAACATCAGCTCTGGTGTGGGGGTCCACGCCCGCTCTGAGCCGGTGGGCGGCCCCCACCGCCGCGGACAGGTAATACGGGGCTGTGCCGACAACTCTTGCTTTAGGCTGGACCAGCCGCTACTTACACTTGCAGCGACATCGGAGCCCGCGGCGTGGTGGAGGAGGCTGGGATGATTCGTGGTCGTTTTGGCGATACGCATGTCGCCCCGGCGCCGCTCTTCGACGTCGGTGATCCCCTGGCTGCTCCACCGTTCGACGCGCACGAGGTGCAGTTCCGCATGCCGTTGTCGCTGTCGGCGCTGCTGGACGGCATGGCCACAGCGGGCTTGGACGAGGACGTCGCGGCGTGGGGGACGACCTACACGCAGCTGGTGCAGGAGCAGGTTCTGCGTCGGGTCCAGGAGGCGTGTGGCTACGCAGCAGATCCAGCGGCCCCCGACGTCGGCCTGCCGGCACGACTAGAGCTGGCCGCGGTGGTGGAGGCTGCGGTGCCGGGGATCGACGCCGCGCGGTGGCACTGTCACGTCTACATCGGGTCGACAGCGTGCGTGCTGGCCACGGGGGAGCGGTTCCCGGTCTACGTTCCGAAGATCCAGCGGGGTGTGTTCGGCCTTGCTGACGGGTTCCACACCCGGGACGTGCGAGAGCTCGCGGAGCGCGAGTTCGGCGTGACATGGGGTCGTCCTCGTCCGAGCGCCAAGCTGGACGAGATCGTGGATCCGCCGTGGCACGAGCACGTCGATCCTTCGGCTGTCCGTGGTGTGTGTCCCGGGCCGTGGGATGTCCAGGGTGTGCGGGTTGTGGCCGACGAGGAGAGCCTGCGTGTTGCTGCGGAGCAGGAGCTGTTTCTGCGCGCGGAGCTGGAGCGGCGGGAGTCCGAGCCCGAGCCGTCGCCGCCGACGCTGATGGAGCGCTACGCCGAGTTGCTCGGTGATGCGGCGGTTTCACCGCGGTCGCGCTGACCGGAGTCCGTCTGCGCGGCAACCGCCGCCGCTGTTCCACCGTGTCCGGGAAGTATCCACCGGGCAGGCTGCCGGGGTGGGGTGTTCTGGGACACCCCCGTGGGGGAGCCTCCGCGCTCTTGTGCGGAGGCTCCTGGCTTCTCGTCAGGCCGCCGGGAGGATCGCCGGGTTAGTCGTCGTAGCCGTAGTCGGTGTCGTAGGGGTCGTAGTCAGCGCCGTACTCATGGCCCTGGTCGTGGCTCTGTTCAGCCTGGCCACTCCGGTGCTGGTGGCGTTCGTTCTCGATGGCGAGCTGGTCGCGGTGGGCCCGTTCGGCATAGCCGCTATCGGGGTCGCGGTCCTGGTGGTGCTGGTCGTTCTGGACACGGGCCTGCTCGTGCAGCTCTCGGAGCTGCGACTCGCGGGTCACGCGGCGTAGATCATCCACTGCGTCGCGTGCCGCACTCGGGTCGCGCTCGCCGATGTGGCGGGCGCCGTTGTCGGCGGAGGGTTCCTCCTTGGTTGACTCGGGTGTCGCGCTCGCGCGCGGCTCCTGCACGTCCGGTTCGACCGCAGGAGAATCACCGCGGTACCTGAGGTCCGGGGCCGGCGCCGACTCCGAGTTCGCGCCCGGGCCCTCATGCTCGGCACTCGACTGCGTGACGGCTGGGCTGCTCTCGGGCTCTGCGGCCCCGGTGGGCTCCGGGCCGTCGGTGGGCAGGGTGAGCTGTTCCCCGGCCGCCGGTGTCGGGGTGTCGCGCCAGGCGGGGAGCTGGCGTCGTTCCAGTTCCCTGGCCGCGGCCTGGTCGGCCTCGCGCAGCGGGGTAACCTCGTCCCACCACCGCTGCCGAGCCTCGTACTCCTCGGCCATGTCCGCCGCTTGACCGTTGTAGGTCTGGGCGAGGGCGCGATAGCGGTCGGCGGCCGCGACCAGCTCGTCCCGGCCGGGACCCTCGGCTGTCACGTCGGCCCTGGCGGCGGTGAGCACAGCGTCGTCGCTGATCTCGGTGGCCAGCCGCTGGGTGGCCGCCAGGTCCTCACCGCCGGCGCGGGGCCCGTACTCGTCGGCGTGGTACAGCGCGAGCGCCCAGGTCTCGCGGGCTTGGTAGAGGTCGCTGTCGGTCTTGTGCTGCCAGGCCAGAGCGGTCGGGTCGGGGTCCAGAGCTTCGGTGGCTTCGCGCCACAACGCATAGGCGAAGGGCTGCTGGGTCGGTGGCGCCTGCCCGAGGGAGGACTGGTGCTCGGGGATGCCTCGGTACTCCCGATATGCCGCGACGACTCCGGCGCGGTGCTCCCATTCGGGGCGGGCGTTGGTGTCGTCGGGGTCGGGGACGGCGGGGAGCCGGTCGATTGCCCACTGGGGTGGGTCGAGAGCGATCTCGGTTCCGAGGGTGCGCTGTCGGTCGGCGGCCAGTTCCCCGAGCTGGTGGAGGTAGTCGCGGACGGGGCCGGGGGCCAGGGTGTCGGCGACCGCGGTCCAGTCGTGCTCCGGCTCGTTGGTCTCGTTCTCCGGTTCGCGGTCTGCAGTGATCTCACCGACGCGCCAGTGCAGGACCTTCGCGATGGACTCGGCGTCGTCGAACCCGCGCCGCGCCACGGCCTCGGTGAGCAGTGCGCGCGGATCGTGCCCGTCGAGCTCGGCGCCGTAGACCACGGCCAGCATGCGTCCGTAGGCGTCCTCGCCCTGCAGTCGTTCCATCTGCTCTGCGGTGAGCAGCTCCGTGAGGATCTCGGCGTTGCGGCCGCCGGATGCTCGCATGCTGACTTGGTTGATCAGGGCGCCGAGAGTCGCGAACGAGGCAGTGTCGTGTTCGGCGACTTCGCGAACGGTCAGCGCCGCTTCTGCGACGTCGCTGCGCGCGAGGATGTCGGTGAGTCGTTGTGCGGGGGTGTCCTCGATGCGTCGCTGGTCGTGCCCGTCCGGGGCCTGCTCGGTGACCAGGTAGAGCAGGTTGTTCTCCCGCCCGCGGCTGATCGGCACATACACCGACTCGCGGGTCGCGTCACGGTCGAGCAACCCGCGCCCGACATCGACGGTCACGCCTTGGGCCGCGTAGGCGGTGACGGCGTAGCCGAGGATGACGTGCTTCTCGACGTACTCGGATGTCAGGTGTGCGACCGCGCCGCGCTGGTCTCGGGCCAGGATCGCGCCGTCGCGGCTGAGGCCGATCACGGTGTAGCGCTCCTTGTTCAGGACCTCACCAACAGTCCCATCCGGCGCCTGATCGACACGCAGTCGCCGGTCGTTGCGTGTCGCCTGGATCAGGTCCCCGACCCCGATATCGTTCTGCACGCCAGCAACGGTCACCGTGACAAGAGCTTCGGGAGACACGCGCCCAAGGCCGACCAGGGTCTGGCGGACCTGCTGTGACATCTCCGCCGCTGTCCGGTTGGTGCCGACGATGAGCAGGGCATCCTTGCCATCGAGCACGTCTGCCATGTGTCCGCGCACGGCGTGCTCGCTCATCTCCTCCACCGTGCCCGTGCGCAGCCGTCCCCGGTCGGCGTAGGCGGCGACGTCGGCGACGTCGCCCACTCGCAGCTGCAGCGACGCCTCGGCCTCCCAGGCGTGGCGGAACCGGTGCACCGTGTCCAGCGCGAGGGCGTTCTCCTGCGCTGCGAGATGGGCGAACATGCCGCCCGCGCCGACCGGCTGAAGCTGGTGGTGATCGCCGACCAGCAGCACCTTGGCCCCGGCGGCCGCGGCAGCGTCACTGATCTCGACCAGCTCGGCGGTCGTACTCATGCCGGCCTCGTCGACGACCACCAGGTCCCCGGGGAGCAGTCGATCCGCTACCTCGCCGGTGGTGGGGTCGGGCAGGAACCGCTTCCGCCACTGCGCGGTGTTCATCCCCTCCAGCCCAAGCTCGGCCAGGTTACGCGCGGCCATCTCCGCGGTCGCCAAGCCCAGCACCCGGCCACCGTGCTCACCCGCCCACACGCCCGACAAGGCCCCAACGGTGTGCGACTTCCCGGTGCCCGCCGGCCCGACCAGCACGTCCACTGTCCGCCCAGACCCCAGCACCCCAGCCACCACCGCAGCCTGGTCAGCAAACAGCTTCCGGGACCCGGGAGCCGTTCCGAGCACGACGAGTCGCTCCACCGGCAGCGGGATGAGGCTGTCGGTGCGGCTGTAGCCCAGCAGCCGCACCTCGGCAGTCACCGCCGCGGTCGTCGCGTAGCGCTCATCGATATGGGCACGGAACATCGACCGGCCGTCACCACCTGCACCCAGGCGTCGCAACTCGTCGGGCACCGGCACCGGGTCGGACGCAGAAACCTGCACGATCCCGAACCGCCCGGGCGCGGCCAGAACCGCCCCGCTGAGGGTGGCCATGAACGCCGGCCGAGCGGCCGCCGCAACCCCGAGCGCGGCCGCGTGGTCACCGAGGTGGTCATCAATGGCCGCCGTCAGGTTCCCAACCGTCCACGTCGCATACCTGCTCTGGACATCGGCCACTCCGGCCTCGATGGCGTTGGCCACTGTCCCCGCGAGCGTGGCCGCACCCTCACCGCCAGGCATGTTCTGACCGGACACCGCCCGGCCAGCCCCGATGACAGCCAGAACCTCCAGGGCCGCCCGACGGCCGTCAGTGACCTGCACCTGGCCGTCATGTCCGGCCACCGGGTGGGTGCCGTTGGCCGCCGCGGCCATCACCACCTCGTCGACCGCGTCCAGCGCGGCCGCGAGCCTGGCCGCCCGCCCCGGCTGCCCGGTCGTCCACGCCAGCACCGCGGCAGGACCGGCCAGACCCCGCTTCGGCTCACGGGTGCCCTTGACCGCCTGTTCCACCAACGCCCGCCGCGCGCGCGGCCCCGGCGTCCTCCCATGGCGGGCTGTGTAGGCCTCCACCAGCTCCGCGACCGCCGGGCGAACCCGCTCCAGAGTGCGGGTGCTCGCCTGCGCCAGCAGCTCTGGGTCGAACCCGGCGATCTCCCGAGCCACCCCGTCAGGCCGCAGCTGGAACAACACACCCAGCTCCTCGGTCAGCAGCTGCTGATAGGCCCGCGTATAGGCCGCCGACAGCGCCTCCTTGACCGGCCGGAACGCCTGCCCATCCAGGGCCAACACACGCCCATCCGCGGTCGCAGCACGATTCAGCACCCCCGCGTGCGAGTGCAGCTGCGGCTCCCCGTCACGGTTGGTGTGATGCCCGTAGACCACTGCGGCCAGGCCCGTGGCCGCCTCCCACTGACCCACTGTCCGCCCCGACGGGCCACGCCCCTCGTGACGGCCAGAGCGGACATACGCCACATCCGACTGCACCGACGACAAAGCGATCCGCACCGCCTCGTCATGCGCCCAACGGACCGTCTCCGCGCCGTCGTTGTCGCCGGCGGCGAGCAACGCCGTGTAGTACACCGACACCGACTTCACCGGCGAGAACGTCACGTCGTAGTACGCCGTCGGAGTACGGGTGTTGCGGTTCGCCGACGTCTCGATCTCGAAGCGCCGCTCCGCCGACGCGTTCGGTTCTTCCTTGAGCGCGTCGGCCACGATCTGCGCCGCCGTGCGGAACTTCCGCGGCTTCGAACCGAGGTAGACCGGGGTCTTCTCAGTCGACCCCGCGAGCACATGCTCGGGATAACGCAGCTGCCCGAACACCGCCCGAACGTCATCCGCTGCAGCCGTGTCGCCGGCCTCGAACGGCAGCCCGAGAGCCTCGATCCCGGCGCCGAACCAGACACCGTCGGGCTCGCCGCGCTCGGCCGCAGAGGTCAAGTAATCGGCCGCGCCGGGGGTGCGCTGATCCTCGGTCTTCACGGGCCTCGTGAGATACTCGTCGGCGAGCGAAGCTGAAGGCTCGCGGGGACAGGTCGCAGTCATCCGGCCCAGGACCCGGGCGCACCCGGCGGGGGTCACGGTGCCGGAACGGCGGACGCGGTGGTGTCCACGCAGAGCCCCTTCTCGACTGCCCCGCTCGACCGGTGCCGGACCGCCACGTGCCCGACGCGCACAACCTCGGACCACACCTCGAACCGCCACGGGACCGGATCCGGGCCTTGGTCGGCCACAGCGACCACCACCGGAGGAGCCCCTGTCCCCTTCCGCCTCCACCGGGAGCTGACCTTGACCAGTAGGTCCCCGATCTCGTCGAGTGTCAGATCGGGGAGGCTCTGCCCGACAAAGGAGTCGAGCCACTCCTGCGGCATCTCGCACACGGTCACGTCAGCCTCGGGGCGTCAGGTCGGCCCCGGTCGGCCCCGGTCGTCGCATCGACCAGCGTCGCCGGCAGCGGGCCTCGGGCGGCCGGGTCCGCGGCCGCCGGGACGTCCTGATCCCGCGCGCTGAACAGCGGTACCCACCGGGTCTGGTACTGCACCGCGTGCTCGCCGTGGCCGTCCGAACGGTGCCAGGTGGACACGGAGACGACCAGCGACGCACAAGAAGCGCACTCTCCGATCGCAGCGGACATGCGCTCCCCCTGGCGGAGCGGGGACGCCAGGTGACCCCACTCCACAGGGGTCAGATTCAGCCGGGAGTCCTCCGGCGGAACCTCTACGGGGCCAGCCCCGACAAGACCGTGAACGTGGGCGGCAGGGTGGTCACAGGTGCGTGCGTCAGTCATCGAGCCCTCCCGGACGTTGTGGCAACCGGGGCCTCCTGGCCCCATCGTTCATGTGCGGACTGACGGCTCATCCGAGCGGCCTTCCCGATGACGGTCCAGGAAGCGCCCGCCGCACGAGCGGCGGCCACCGCTTCGTCGAGCGCCTCGCGCGCGTCGGCGAGCTGCTGGGTGGCGTCGTGCACGGCCAGCGCGGGAAGTGCGGAGTGCAGGTGCTCCAACCACTCCCCGCAGGCCCCTTGGCCCGTCTCGAACCCGTCCACCTCGTTCGGGGCGATGCTCGACGAACCGGGGAACTCCGCACGCGGCCAGAACTGCACGCCGCGCCACCCGCACTCACACACCGCGCGCCAGCCGGTCACCCGGCTCTGGATCGCCTCGGTGTGCACGCTGGTCTCGGTGCCGTCGTCGAGCACTGCGGCTGGATAGCCCTCGTGGTCGTAGGCCGGGTCATACCCGGTGTCGTGCGTCCAACCCATACCGTCAGGATACCTTGACGCCGGTTATTTGTCAGGCGTTCCTGACGCTAGTTTTTGCAAGCAACTTGCTAGCGTCCGATCGGCCCTCGATCGAACATAAGACTCAATATCGGCGCGGCTGAACTGGGGAAACACGACCCGTACGGATTATCAGGCCAGCAAGCACCCGAAATGCCCGTTTATCCGTCCGCTCGCGGATGATCATCCACTCGGTGCGCCTCGACAAGAGTACGTACAAGTTGTACATTTTGAACATGAGTACCGCGGAGATGTCCTCGACCGATGCGCGGAACCACTTCGCTGATGTTGTGGGCCGCGCCCAGCATGGCGGTGTCACGACCGCGATCACCAGCCACGGCAAGCGTGTCGCCGCGGTCGTCCCAGCCGAGGTCCTCGACCTGCTCGACGAGCTGGAAGACCGGGGGCTGTCGCGTATGGCCCGTGAGGCGAAGGCCGAGGCCGGCGAGCCCGTCGATCACGCTGCCCTGCTCGCCGAGTTCGACCAGCGCTGACACGTGCCAGACTCTCCCCACTGGCACATCACCTGGGCGGCCCCGGCGAGCAAGGCGCTGCGCAAGCTCGACCCGCAGGTGGCCCGCCGCATCTTGGCCGCGGTGAGTACGCTCGCCGACGAGCCGCGACCGGCGCCACCGACCGGTAAGCCCCTCAAGGGTGAGCCCGGATCCTGGCGTCTCAAGGTCGGTGACTGGCGCGTGGTCTACGAACCGCAGGACGACCAACTCGTCGTCCTGGTCCTCACCCTCGGGCACCGACGGGAGATCTACGACCGCTTGACCTGATCGGAGGTCAGGTCCGCCGTCCTCAGGCAGACCCGGCCTCCGAACCAGGGGTCAGTGACCGCACTTGATGCACACCCACCGGTTGTCCTGTTTCATCTTGTAGCAGCCATCGGCGCACACGGGCGCTCACCTCCTCGCCGCTGCTCGAACCGGCCGCGGGATCGGGTGGTGGTTGTTCGGCCCGTCCCGTGGGTGGCGGGCGCTTCGCCCCGCCACCGCACGAGCGCCGGGCGCGGCCGCGGAGGCTCGCGGTCAAGGGCCGGCCGCAGGCCGGTCGCCGAAGGCGACGCGGAGCGCCAGCGCAGCGCCCTTGATCGGGAGTGCGGCCGTGCTTAGCTCAGGGCCGGACAACCGCCCCGCCGCAGGCGGGTCCACTGAGGGGTTTCCCTGGGCCCGCGCGGCCCTGAGCGCACACGTGCACACACGCACAACCGCACAACGGCGGCGGGGATCACGCGGCCGCCCCACGTGCCCGCCGAGCCATGGCGAACAGCTCGCGGGCCTGCTGACGACCGGCGGCGCTGGCGATCCTGCCGCGGGACTCCTGGCCGGGCTCGTCGAGCTGCTCGGCCAGGCGCGCCGCCCGCCGACGGCGCTCGTCAGGGTCGACAGCCTGGACGGCGGCCGGTAGCTCGCCCTCCCGGCCGGTCCATGCGGCGAGCCGGTGCCCGATGACTGCCAGGGGGTCACGGGCTCCCCTGATGGCATCCCCGCGGGTCTCCCCGGGCCGGTCCGGGTGGTGGTCGATCGCGTACAGCACCCCGGCTACCGACCACCCGGCCCGCCACCAGCGCGCCAGCATCGCCGCCGCCTTCCACGACGGGACGCGGCGGACCCCCGCCCGGTCCAAGACGGTCTGCGTCGCGGCCGCCCGCTCCCGCCCGTCCCTGGCCCGGTCCCGTCCCGGCCAGGCCGGACGTTTCGGTGAAGCGCGCTTCGCGCCCTCGCGCACAAGGGTTTGAGTACTTACGCAAGATGCGGGGGGGGTGCCAATTTCCTCCACACGCTGGTCATCAGCTACCCGGCGGGGCCGCGGGATCGGCATCCCAGACGGGCTCACGAACACGTACGCCGGTGCCCGGTGGCTCGCCGTTCCGAGGAACCGGGCCGTGGCGCCTTTCTCGACGCACACGAGCAGCCCGGCGCGGCTCGCCCATGCGATGACCCGGCTGACCGTGCGTGGGCTCGCTCCGGCCCGCTGAGCGGCCTTCTCGCGGGTCGCTCCGGTGACCAGGCCGGTACGCTAATCCATCGCTTCGACGAGCGTCCGGTGAGCTTGACCCCTGACGCCGGACACGTCACCTGAGGTGGACCCGGTCCACCAGGGAGGATGTTGTTCGTGCCTGCACCTCACCCGCCCGAGTTCCGGCGCCGCGCCGTGGACCTTGCTCGTGCTGGCGACAAGCCGGTGTCTGCGATCGCGAAGGAACTGTCGATATCGGAGTCGTGTTTGCGGAGCTGGATGGCCCAGGCCGCCGCCGACGACACCGGCGGCTCCGATTCACGGCTGAGTAGCGCCGAGAAACGCGAATTGACCGGGCTCCGTAAGGAGAAGCGTCGCCTTGAGGTGGAGAACGAGATTCTCAAGCGGGCGGCCGCGTATTTCGCCCGGGAGAACGTTCTCCCAAAGTAGTTTTCCC
>NZ_VRMC01000133.1:0-9620 GCF_008369905.1 Pseudonocardia sp. EV170527-09 | reverse complement strand
CAGCAACGACTGAACACCCGACAAGGGGGTCAGTCCCAATCCGTCGTTACGGGGTTACTCCCAACCCGCCGTTGACACGTGTCGACGCTCGTGCTCGCCCGGCCCGGCCGGCACGCCGGGCCGTGGTTCCGGCCCGGCCAGTTCGCCTGGCTGCGGCTGGAGCGGATGTCGGTGGAGGAGCACCCGTTCACCATCGCGTCGTCGGCGTCGGACCGTGGGCGGGTCGAGTTCACCGTCCGGCACACCGGCGACTTCGCCGGGCGGCTGCGCGAGCTGCGCCGCGGCGACCCGGTCTGGGTGGACGGCCCGTACGGCTCGTTCACCCCGGACTCGGTGCCGTCGACCGGGCTCGTGCTGATCGCGGGCGGCGTCGGGATCACGCCGATGATGAGCATGCTGCGCACCGCCGCCGACCGCGGCGACCGGCGGCCGTACCGGCTGGTCGTGCACGCCCGCGACCGCGCCGACCTGCTGTTCCGGGCCGAGCTCGCGCACCTGCGCACACTGATCGACCTGCAGGTCACCGAGGTGCTGCGCCGCCCGTCCGCGGACTGGGCCGGGGCCACCGGGCCGATCGACACCGCGCTGCTCGCCGCCGTCCTGACCGACCTCGACGACCCGGCCCGCCGCCTCGACTACTTCGTCTGCGGCCGGCCGCAGCTCGTCGGCGACGTCCTCGCCACCCTCGCCGCGCTCGGTGTCCCGGACGACCGGGTGCACACCGAGCAGTTCGCCCAGGTCTGAGAAGGGGAGAGCCCATGTCCCGCCGGATCCCCGGCCCGCTCCGCTGGTCGGTGCTCGCCGCGCTGGCCGCGGTCGCCGCGGTCGTGCTCGCCCAGTACTGGGTGGCCACCTCGGCCTCCACCGACCAGCAGCAGGGATGGACGCAGACCCGGTGGGGGCCGCTCGGCCCCGCCGACCGCGACCTGCTGCAGAAGGTGCGCCTCGCCGGTCTCTGGGAGGCACCGACCGGGCAGCAGGGTGAGCAGCAGGCCACCTCGCCGGCGGTCCGCGAGGTCGCGCGCAAGCTCGGCGTCGAGCACCACGACCTCGACGCGTTGGTCCGCTCCACCGCCGAACAGCTCGGGGTCCTGCTGCCCAGCAGACCGAACGACCAGCAGATCGGCTGGATGAACGACCTGACCGCCCGCACCGGGACCGACTACGACCGCCAGTTCGTGCAGATCCTGCGGGCGGCCCACGGCTCGGTCCTGCCGGTGATCACCGACGTCAAGGTCGGCACCCGCAACGAGCTCATGCGGCAGTTCGCGAACGAGGCATCGGTGTACGTCACCCGGCACATCGGCTACCTGGAGTCGACCGGGCTGGTCGACTACGCGGCCCTGCCCGCCCCGCCCGATCCGGTGCCGACCGGCGCCCGCAGCGCGACCGACGTCGTCGTGCCGGCCCTGGTGGTCGGGGTCGCGCTGCTCGCCGCGGGTGGGCTGCTCATGACCCTGCACCGGCGTGGCCGCCCGGCCGCCGGCCCGGTTCCCGCCCTCGTCCCCGCCCCGCGTCACCCCCGCGACGGCGCCCGGCGGGCCCTGCCGGTCGGACCACCCGACCCCTGGGACGAGCTGGCGCACGTGCCGCCCGTCCGGCCCCGGCCCGACCCCGAGCCCGGCCTCGCCGACGCCACCCCCCACGACCTCGACCTGGACACCGACACCGGAGCGCCGCCCTCCCGCACCACCGGAGCGCACCGCACCGCCCCGAGGAGCCGATACCGATGAGATCCACCACCAGCCGCAGCAGGACGATCGCGGTCACCGCGCTCGCACTGGGCCTGCTCGTCGCCGGGCCCGCCGCCTACGCCGCCGGGGCCGCCTCCGTCGACCGGGGCGACCGGCCGTCGAACGTCGCATCCGGGCCGTCCGGGCCGTCCGGCGGGTCCGGCTCGTCCGACGGGGCCGGGGACACGTCCGATGCCGCGGGCTCCTCCGGGGGCGGGGGGCACGACCACTCCGGGCACACGGGGTCCGGCTCCTCGGGCCCGGGCTCTTCGGACGCGGGCACGGGCGCCGACGGATCGGGCTCGGGGTCCGGCTCCGGATCGGGCTCCGGTGCCGCCGCCGGCCAGGGTTCCGATGGTGCGGGGGGCGGAGCCGCCGGGAAGGCAGACGGGGACGGCACGGGCGCGCCGTCGGCGCTCGACATCCTCGCCGTCGACTGCTCCGGCAGCAGGCTCACCGCCCACGACGGGTTCCAGAAGGCGCCCCGCTGCGTGTCCACCGCGTTCGGCGAGGTCGCCGACGCCGGCCGCAGCCCGTCGCTGCTGATCACCCAGGCCCCGACGAAGGTCCGGCCGGGGGAGGCGTTCCGTCTGACCGTCAGCACCCGGAACCTGGTCCGTGACCGGTTCCTGCCCGCGGCCCAGGGCGGCTACTACGCCGAGGCGTCCCTGCTGAACGGCCAGGGGCTCCAGCGCGGCCACTTCCACACCGCCTGCCGGATCCTGCCCGACCCGGGCGAGGCACCGGACTCGGCGCCCGACCCGCTGTTCTTCCTGGCCACCGAGGACGGCGGCGGAGGAGCACGGCCGGACAGCGTCACGATCGACGTGCCCGGGGTCGAGCAGACCGGCGAGCTGCAGTGCTCGTCGTGGGCCGGCGACGGGTCGCACCGCACCCCGATGATGCAGCGGGCCAACCAGACGCCCGCCTTCGACTCGGTCCGGATCGAGGTGGGCTGACATGCGACTCTCCGGACCCCTCCTGACCATGGCCGCTGTCGGCGCGGTCGCCGCCGGAGCCGCGACGGCCAACGTCGTGCTCACCGCGGAACCGGAACCGCTGCCCGCAGCGGCCCCCGCCGCCGTCGACCGGGCGGCGGGCTCGCTCGTCCTCCCGGCGGCGCCCGCTCCGGCGGCCGCGCCGGGCTCGATCGGCGCGGTCGCCTACACGGGCCGGTCCACGAACGGGACGGTCACCGTCGACATCTGGGTCACCGACGGCGCCGTGAAGGCCTACGTCTGCGACAACCGCGGCGTCGAGTCCTGGACGACGGGCACCGCCACCCCCGGCGGCACCACCCGCCTGACCGGCAAGGACGGCGCGGAGGTCGCGTACACCGTCGCCGACGGCGTCGCCACGGGCACCGCCCGTGCCGACGGGCGGTCCTGGGAGTTCACCGCGGCCCGGACCGACGCGTCCGACCCGGCACCCGCGCCCGCCCAGGCCCCGGCCCCGGCCACCGGCGACAGCGGCTACGGCGGTGGGTACTGATGTCCCCCCGCGCGCGGCACGCGGACCGCGACCTCACCGACCCGGTCGGGTTCGCCCCGGTCCCCGCGGACATCCCGAACCCGCGCGGCCCCGAGCACAGCGGCGGCTGGGCCGCCGTCCCGGAGCCGTCCCGGGCACCCGATCACGACCCCGACACGGCCGCGTACCGGTGGGCGGGCACCGCCGACCGGCGCCGCGACGCCGTCGCGGGGGACCTGTTCACCCCGACCGGCCCGCTCACCCCGCCCCCGGGCGGCGGTTCGGGCGCCCACGGGGTCACCACGCCGCGCCGCCCGGCGCGGGACGCCGGGACCGCGCGTCCCGGCCGCTCGCGTCGGGCCGCCGGTGACGTGCCGCAGTCCGGTCGGTCCACGGGCGCCGCCGACGTGGCCCGGGCCGGGAGCACCCCCGGCCGTCGTCGGTCCCGCGCGGCGACACCCGACCCGACCCGCGCGCGTCGCCGCCCGGCCGCGGAGGCGGCCCAGGAGGTCGCCGTTCCGGCGGAGGGTCCGTCGTGGCGGGTCGTCGCCGTCCCGGTCGTCGTCGGGTCGCTGGTCGCGGTGGCCCTCGGTGTCTGGGCCCGTCAGCACGTCGGCACCGGCGTCGCGGTGAACCTCGCCAGGTTCTCCAGCGGCGCCGCGGCGAAGGCATGGCTCGGCTCGGCGGCCCTGGTCCTCGCGATCGTCCAGGGTGTGACGGGTCGGATGATGATGCGCGGCTATGCCGACCCGGCGACCGCGGTCGCGCACCGGTGGTCGGGCCGGGTCGCGGTGCTGGTGACCGTGCCCGTCGCCGTGCAGTGCCTCTACGCGTTCGGCTGGTCCGGCGCGACGACGTCGGCGCTGCTGCACTCCGCGCTCGGCTGCCTGTTCTACGGCGCGTTCGTCACCAAGATGCTGCTCCTGCGGCGCCCGGGCGTGCCCGGATGGCTGCTCGCCGTCGCGGGTGGGGTGCTGCTCGCCGTGCTCGCCGGGGTCTGGCTCACCTCGGCGCTGTGGTTCTTCACCGGCCACGGCCTGTCGTTCTGATCCCCGACCGCTCCCACCGAACCCCGGAGGTCCCCCGTGTCCCCGATCCCGCGCCGCCGGCTCCTCGCCGGCGCCGGTGCCGCCGTGGCCTGCTGTGCCGCGGGCTGCGCCACCTACGGAACCCCGCGTGACACGGCCCCCGCCGCGCCCGCGCCGTCCACCCCCACACCCGAGCCGACCACCCCGGCGCCCGCGCCGAGCAGCAGCGCCGCCCCGGCGCCCGCCGGACTCGCCGCCGTCGACGACGTCCCGGTCGGCGGCGGGCGGGTCTTCGCCGAGCAGCGGGTCGTCGTGACCCGCCCGGACGCGAACACCGTCCTGGCCTTCGACGCGACCTGCCCGCACCAGGGCTGCCTCGTCGACCAGGTCTCCGGGGCCGGCATCTCCTGCCCCTGCCACGGCAGCCTGTTCGCCGTCTCCGACGGGGCCCCGCTCGACGGACCCGCCCGGACACCGCTCACCTCGCGACCGGTGCGGGTCGAGGGCGGGCAGGTGGTCCTGGCCTGACAGCGCCGAGGCCGCCGAGGTGCCGAGGTGCCGACCGCTGTCGCCCGGGGGCGGGCGGCTCGGCGACCGCTGAGAGCCCCGCGCGCGAGCGACGGGTCCGACTGCTCCGGACGGCGGAACGCTTTCCCACCCGTCGCGCTCGCGGGTCCGTCCACCGGTCGGGGGTCTCAGTCCGCGAACGGCGGCCGCCACCGCTCGTAGCGTGCTGTCCGCATCGGTTCCGTGGTCGATCCCCGACTTCCACGCCGCACGACGTGGCCGCCGGATCCGGCGACGCTCCCCGTCGCCGGGCCCGCGCGTCCCGCCCGCGGCGCCGGAGGACCGCCGTGCCCGGGACCTCGACCCCCGGGCACGGCGGTTGCACATCCCCGCAACCGGCGCCCGGCCTCAGCCGAGGGTGAACGGGTCGCGGGTGCCACCGGTCAGCTCCACCCACACCGACTTGTTCTCCAGGTACTCCTCGACGGCCGCGACGCCGTTCTCCCGGCCGAGCCCGGAGTGCCCGAACCCGCCGAACGGGACGCTCGGCGCCACCACCCGGTAGGCGTTGATCCACACCGTCCCGGCGCGGATCCTCCCCGCGACCCGGTGCGCACGGTGCACGTTCTTCGTCCACACCGCACCGGCCAGGCCGTAGGGGGTGTCGTTGGCGAGCGTCACCGCCTCGTCCTCGTCGGTGAACCTCAGCGTCGCGAGCACCGGGCCGAACACCTCCTCCCGGTAGACCGTGGACTCGGGCGTCACTCCGGTGATCACGGTCGGCTGCACGAAGTAGCCGCCCAGGCCGGACTCGGCGGCCCCGCCGTAGGCGACGGTGTTGCCCTCCGCCTTCGCCGTCTCCAGGTAGCCGAGGACCTTCTCGTACTGCGGCCCGTTCGCGACGGGACCCATCTCGGTGTCCTCGGCGTTCGGGTCGCCGAGGGTGATCGTCGCCGCGCGCTCGGCGACGAGCCGCACGAGCTCGTCGTGGACGTCGGCGTGCACGATCAGCCGCGACCCCGCCATGCAGGTCTGGCCGGTCGCGGCGAACACGCCGGCGACGATCCCGTTCGCGGCGGCCTCCAGGTCGGCGTCGGGGAACACGATCTGCGGGGACTTGCCACCCAGCTCCAGGGTGACCGTGTTGAGGTTCTCGGCGGCCGCCCTCGCGATCGACCGTCCGGTAGCGGTGGAGCCGGTGAACGCGACCTTGTCGACGCCCGGGTGCCCGGCCAGGTGCGCGGCGGTGTCCCGGTCGTTCGTGGTGACGACGTTGACCACGCCGGCCGGGATCCCGGCCTTCTCGATCAGCTCGGCCCACTTCAGCGTCGAGGCGGGCGCGTGCTCCGACGGCTTCACGACGATCGTGCAGCCCGCGGCCAGCGCGGGTGCGACCTTCCAGGTCATCAGCAGCAGCGGGGAGTTCCACGGCGTGATCGCCGCGACGACGCCGACCGGTTCCTTGCGCGTGTAGACCAGGTAGTTCGGGTTCGGCGTGGGTATCTGGCGGCCCTCGATCGTCGGGGCGATCCCGGCGTAGTACTGGTACCAGCCGCCGAGACCGCCCAGCTGGCCGATCATCTCCCGGTACAGCTTCCCGGAGTCGCTGACCTCGGTCCGGGCCAGCGCCTCGGCGTTCTCGGTGATCAGGTCGCCCAGCCGACGCAGGCAGGCGGCGCGGCCGAACGGGGTCATCGCGCCCCACTCGCCGTCGAGCGCGGTGCGGGCGGCGGCGACGGCGGCGTCGACGTCGTCGGGGCCGCAGTCCGGCACGGTCGCCCAGGGCGCACCGGTGAACGGGTTCTGCGTCTCGAAGGTGCGGCCGGACACCGCGTCGGACGGCTTCCCGCCGATCAGCATCCTGAACGTCTCGAGCTCGGCCATGGACGGTCCTCTCTCCAGCGACTCCGGTGGCGCACACGTCCTCGTCGACGACCCTACGAACCCGGACCACGATCCGCAGCCGGTGCAGGATGGGCACATGGCACTCGATCTGCACCACGTCGTGGACGGTCCGGCCGACGCACCGGCGGTGCTGTTCGGCCCGTCGCTGGGTACCGACCTGCACCTGTTCGACGCCCAGGTGGCGGCCCTGTCCGACCGCTTCCGTTGCGTCCGGTTCGACCTGCCCGGCCACGGCGACTCGGCCCCCGTCACCGGTGACCTGACGATCGCCGACCTCGGACGCGGCGCGCTCGCCGCCGCCGACGCCGCCGGGATCGCGGACTTCCACTACGTCGGCGTCTCGATCGGCGGGGCGGTCGGCCAGTGGCTCGGCGTGCACGGCGGGGAACGGGTGCGCAGCATCGCGGTCCTGGCGACGGCGGCGCGCTTCCCGAACCCGGACTCGTGGCCGCAGCGCGCGGCGACCGTGCGGGCGGACGGCACCGCCGCGATGGTCGGCTCCCGCCCCGGGACCTGGTACGTCGAGTCCTGGGCGCAGCGCGACCCGGCCGGGGAGCAGCGGCTGCTGGACATGCTCCGCGCCTCCGACGACGAGAGCTACGCCGCCTGCTGCGCCGCCATCGGCGCCTTCGACATCCGCGCCGAGCTGGGCGGGGTGTCGGTGCCGGCACTCGTCGTGGCGGGGGCGGACGACCCGGCGACGCCGCCGTCGTCGCTGCACGAGATCGCCGACGCGATCCCCGGCGCCCGCTACGCCGAGGTCGCCGACTCGGCACACCTGCTGAACTACGAGCGCCCCGACGAGGTGAACGCCCTGCTCACCGAGCACCTGACGGCCAGGAGCTGATCCGCCCCGGCCCGCCCGTGCCGGAGGATGGGCGTTAGGAGGAACGGGTGGCGCGGCGGGCGCGGTAGGCGGCGACGTGCGCGCGGTTCGCGCAGTTGCCGGTGTCGCAGAAGCGCTTGGAACGGTTGCGGGACAGGTCGACCAGCACGGCGTCGCAGTCCTCGGCGGCGCAGCGGCGCAGCCGGGACAGGTCGTCGCGGCGCACCAGGTCGACGACCGACATCGCGATCTCCGCGCCCATCCGGTCCGCCAGCGGGGCGTCCTGCGGGGTGACGTGCAGGTGCCAGTCCCAGCCGTCGTGCCGCGCGAGGTGCGGGCGCGCGTCGGTCTCGGCGAGGATGGCGTTGACCAGGGTGACGGTGCCGTCGCGGTCGGGGCCGTCGTCCTCGCCGTGGGCGGGCCACAGCCCGGCCAGCCGCTCGCGGAGCACCCGGACGGCCCGGCGCTCGTCGTCGGAGCCGGCGCGGCGCCCCGAGTACGGCTGGTCGGCCAGCCATGCGGCGAAGCCCGGCACGTCGTCGAGCGGGTCCGGGTCGGCCCGACGGGTGTTCACCAGCGCCGCGGCCGCCGCGAGCAGCACCTGGGTGTCATGGGCGAATTCCACGTTGACCCCTGACATGGTCGGTTCCTAGTGTCAGGAGTCTATGGGTGCTTCGGTCGTGACACGGGATCACGTGGTCCGCGGGCTGCTGTGGGCGCTGGTCTCGGCCGCCGCGTACGGCTTCTCCGGACCGCTCGGCGCGGCGTTCCTGGAGGCGGGCTGGTCGCCCGGGCTCACGACGCTGCTGCGCATCGCCGGCGCGGCGGTCCTGCTCCTCCCGGTGACGGTCGTGATGCTGCGCCGGTACCCACTCAGCGCGCCGAACGCCCGCAAGGTCCTGCTCTACGGCCTGGCCGCCGTCGCGGGTGTCCAGCTGTGCTTCTTCCAGGCGTTGCAGCACCTGTCGGTGGGCGTCGCGCTGCTGCTGGAGTTCCTCGCGCCCGTGCTGCTCGTCGGCTGGACGTGGGTGCGGACCAGGACCGCCCCGGCGGCGGTGACGCTCGTCGGCTGTCTGGTCTCGTTGGTCGGGCTGGTACTGGTCGTCGACCCGTTCGGGCCGCAACGCGTCGACCTGACGGGAATCCTGTGGGGCCTCGGCTCGGCGGCGTGCGTCTGCGTCTACTTCCTCCTCCCCGGCGGCGACGACCGGGGCGGCGTCCCACCGCTGTTGATGATCTCCGGCGCGATGGTCGTCGGCGCGGTGACGCTCACGGTGACCGGTCTGCTGGGCATCACGCCGTGGCGGGTGGGGGAGTCCAGCGGGAGCCTGGCGGGCACCGACGTGCCGTGGCCGGTGCTGCTGGGGATGCTCGTCGTGCTCGCGACGGTGCTGCCGTACCTCACGGGGATCATCGCGATCCGACGGCTCGACACGCGCGTCGCCTCGTTCGTGGGGCTGTCCGAGGTGATGTTCGGAGTGCTGGCGGCCTGGGTGCTGATCGCGCAGGTCCCGAGCCTGATCCAGGTGGCGGGCGGGGTGCTGATCCTCGGGGGGATCATGCTGATCCGGCGGGCGGAGAACCGGGTCGCGGCGACGCCGGGGGAGATCGCCACCCAGGGCTGAACGCCACTGCTCCCCGCCCGGGACGAACGAGTGAACATCTCCTCGACCGAGCGCCGGTCACGCCCTTCGCCGGGGGCGCTCGTTGTACGGGGTGTCGGTGCCGCTCCCCGCACCGACGGTGCTGCCGGCCCCGACCGGCGTGATGCGAAGCCGAGGTCGACAGTGTCCGACGGTCAGTTCGTCACCAGTTCCTTCTGTGCGAAGGGCGAGTGCGTCGCGGTGGCGGCCGACGCGGCCGGCGTGCGCGTCCGGTCGACGACCGCGGAGGCGATCGTCGTCGGCTTCACCGACGACGAGTGGACGGCCTTCGTCCGCGGGGTCAAGAACGGCGAGTTCGACCTCGACCGTCTGCGCGGCTAGGTGTGATGTCCAGGGAGGTTGGTCAGCCTGGTGACTGGTGGCTGGCCGCCGATGGCGGAGTGAGCGCGGTGGTGATTGTAGAAGTGCAGCCAGCCGGGTAGGGCGTCGTTGCGTTGGCGGGTCGACTCATAGAGTCGGGCGTAGGCCCAGCCGTCGGCCAGGGTCC